>JBCBDH010000078.1:8135-14910 GCA_038529855.1 Bacteroidota bacterium
CCCCGAGATAATGAGAATGCTCAATATCTCGGGGATGCTTATTTGTATCTTTACGCCTAATTACTATTTTTTCAAAATGGGGACCCGTTTTGCCGTTCCTTTGATGTTGGGCTATTTGCTGTTTGGTTTGCTCTTACTCATTCTCAAACAGCAAAGATTGATGTTTACCAGCTTTGCTTGCTGCGCAGGCATGTGTTTATTTCTCAAATTTTCTTCAGATGCCGAACTGCGTTTTCCTACCCGTACCAGTCGAGAATCCCTCAAAGTGGCCCACTTCAATGTTGCCAATTCGGGGGAAGATTACGAAAATACCATCCGCTTGATGTTGAGTACTGATGCTGATCTTATTTCGATACAAGAAATCGATCCTCATTGGAGTCAACTGCTCTTGGAAACCCTAAATAGCAAATATCCTTATCACCATTCTGTAGTGCGTTTTGATCCCTTTGGCCTAGCGCTCTTTTCCAAGCATCGATTTCACAGCATCGACACCTTTCACTTTGAAGATATTCCCAATATCATCGGCAGTATCCAGCCACCAGGTTTTAAGGAGCAGCTCTACTTCATCAGCTCCCACACGACCCCTCCCCTCTACAGCAGCGCTTATAATCGCCTGTCTGAACATTTAGAGAAAATTGCACAGTACACCAGCCACATCAAAGCTCCCATCCTAACTTTTGGTGACTATTATGCACCGCCTTGGTGGGGGGAAATCCAAAACCTAAAAGAAGCTGGCCAGCTCTCTGATAGTCGCCCCAGCGGTCTATCCGATCTATCCAATGTTTTCCAAAACCCTGTCGATTATATCTTCTACAGTAAACACTTTAACTGTATCGACTTCGAAAACATCACCCAAGAGAGCAATCACCTTGGCATCAGCGGTACTTATCAATCCAAGCCCGATTATTTCCATGTCAAAACGCCTAATCAATAGCTTTGGCTATGCCCTCAACGGTATCCGATTGATGTTTCGCTCGGAGGCCAATGCCCGCATCCATCTGAGTGTTTTCGTCCTCGTTCTCCTAGCTGCTTGGTTTTTTGAGCTTTCCGCTGTGGAATGGGCTTTGGTTTTACTGTCCAGCGCCCTTGTCTTCGCCGCCGAGGCTTTTAATACGGCCCTTGAAAGCCTTACTGATTTAGTGGCTCCTGCGCCTCATCCGCTCGCTAAGAAAGCCAAAGATGTGGCAGCTGGGGCGGTCCTGCTCACTGCCATTGGCGCTAGTTTGGTGGGAGGAATTATTTTTTTACCCAAGTTATTGGCCTATTTCTAGTGGAGAGATCGTTTCGCTGAAAGAGGTAATGGTGGTTTGGAGTGGTTTGGGCGTTTGGAGCGTAAGTATTTTGTAGTAGATAATTAGCCAGCGCGCAACTGTCGGACTGACCCCGCTTTGGCGGGGAGTCAGTCCGACAGGCTAGGCATAAATTTTTTATTTCTAATCCACACAATAATAAATGTCATCTCGACGTCCTTTTGAAAGAAGCGTGAAAACTATCGACCAATCCTGATCTTTACTAGTGGACCAAAAAAGCATATCATATTTCGCGACGGCTACTTAAAAGAGGCATAGTTTTTACAGACTATTTGTTGGAGACAGCCTCCTAAAATACCAACATTTAATTAGTTTATGAGATCGTATACACCCTTCCTTTTGGGCCTGTTTATGCTGGCCTGCTGGACCCATGGATATGCACAAGAACAAATTGGCCTTCGCATCGAAAATTATGCTGGTGTCAACAGCTTACTCCTCAATCCTGCTGCGAACTTGAGTGGTAAATTCAAGTGGGATGTCAATATTGTAGCTGGTGGCCTGTTTGCAGAAAACAGCTATGCCTTCATTGGCAATACCAATCTGCGAGAAATCCTTCGAAACACAGATAATATCCGTGCTGTAAGTGAATTTGAAGGAGAAGCACAAATCCCAACAGATGTCCTTTTACTCGACTATTTCGACGATAATCAACCGATGTTTGCCGAAGTCAGTACCTTAATTACTGGCCCCTCCTTTATGGTCAATCTTGAAAGCGGTCACAGTTTTGGATTATTCTTCAATTTTCGGTCTATGGTGAGCGTACCCAGGATTCCCTCGGAGCTTCGCTATTACAATATCGAGAATACGGTCACCTTTGAGCAGATTGATATTCCTGCCTTCAAAGGGGCGGGGATGGTTTGGAGCGAAATAGGGCTTAACTATGCTCGAGAGATGCTTACTGATAATGGGACAGCAGGTTTTGGGATTAACCTGAAGTTTCTCAATGGTTATGAGGGTTTCTACTTTAATAATAATACGCGGATCCAATTTAGCCAACTTCCCGATGACATTGTCAACTTTAGTGGCGCCAATCTTGAATTTGGGCTGACCCGTTCTAATTCGGAGGGCGAAGACGTCTCTTTGCAAAGAACTGGTCGTGGTGTGGGGATTGATTTGGGTTTTAATTATACCATTGATCTGGATGACGAGAACTACCTTTGGCGATTTGGAGTCTCCATTTTAGACTTGGGAAGGATACGCTTTAATGAGTCTGCAGAAGATTATCTGATCAATACCAATTCGCTGATCACATTAGACGCAGACGATTATGAAGATGTAGACGATTTGCAGGAAGCCATTAATGAGTTTAGCGAAAATACCCTCAACGACCCAGATGCGGCGCTGCGCGATGGCGAATTTGACATCTGGCTGCCTGGGGCGATTAGCTTGCAAGCTGATTATGCTTTGGTTCCTTATGTCTATCTCAATGGATTATTGGTCCAACGCGTTCCCTTTGGCAATGTCAGCTTGAGCAGGGGAAATCTCTTGGCTTTTACCCCGCGGTTTGAACATCGCTGGTTTAGTGCAGCCTTGCCCATTAGCCTGTATAATTACAGTGATATGCGTGTTGGGGCTGCGGTGAGACTGGCTTTTTTCACCATTGGCTCTGAAAATCTTGGCAGTATTATTGGTAATGATAATTTTACAGGAACGGACCTATATTTCGCCCTGAGAATCAATCCGTTCAGTCTTGGATTCGGCAATTGGGGAGGATGGGGTACGAGAAGAGGAAAGAATGTAAAGTGTTACGAATTTTAACAACAAAACATTGGCCTGTTAAGTCTGCGTTAAAGCGCATAGGAATAGGGCAAAATCGGATGTCACTACATCTCTATAATTCCCCAATAAAACATAGCATTGAAATCAGATACCTTAAACTAACACGTCACAATATCACCAAAGCGACCATGAAATACAAAGCACCTAATTCATAGATTTGGTTAACGAATTAATGCTTAATCCGTATGCAATTTCAATTCAATACCGGAATTTTTTTGTGTCTCTTTGGACTTTTAATTGGGTCTACTGCTGCAATGGCACAATCATTGGCCAGTACCCAATCGACAACTCCGCCTCTAACGCTAGAAGCAGATGGCCATTCTCAAAGTACCCTTCCCAAAAGGCTACTCCGCAAATTCAGAAGAGATGCGGCTCGCTTAGCGCTTCGCCTGGAAGCGGAAAATGAAGATTTACGCTATCAGAATATCGTTATTCCTCAAGGGAATATGGAAAATATTTTTGATATCCTAACGGCCATCTACCAAACCGACGAAACGGCCAAATCCATCGCCAAGTGTAATATCCATACTTTTCCCAATCCCTCTATCGACCACCTGGTATTGATTTTTGATCGGGATGCAGAGTGGGCAGCTCCCCTTCGCGATGGCATTAGCGAAACCAATAGCCGAGAGATCAATTCTCTACTCGACGAATATGATCTGATCATCGAAAAACACGTCCAGTGGAACGACACCCAGGACGCCATCACTATCCGTTCCAAAGAGCCCCTCAATATGGCAGCGCTAGCCAATGAATTTTATAATGTCGAAGGGGTACAGAGTATCGACCTAGGTGTGCCAAAAATGGGTGGCAATGACATCAACATCCAAAGAACGGCCTCTGGTTGGGAGGTAGAATACGTCTTGCGCTTTGGCTCCTATATCAGCGGTAAAGGCAAAGTCCACTTTTGGAAATATGAGGTAAGCGACGAGGGCGAAGTCAAATTTAATACAGAAGGGGGTGACCCCGTTCCAGAATATATGCGTTGTCATTTTGGAGACGGTAAAGATCTGGTTTTGAAAGGATAGCACAAAAGCAATCATTTGCTTTTAAAAAGTTTAGTTGGCTAATGCTGACTAAACTTTTTTTATTTTTCGGAATTTATCAGCGTCCCCTAAAGTCCGCCCACATGCGATTCGACTGCAAAGCTTTTGACCAGCTCCAATTAAAAGAACTCTATGAAATCCTACGGCTCCGACAAGAAGTCTTTGTCGTTGAACAAAACTGTCCTTACCTGGATGCAGATCGCCTAGATTACCCACCAGCTATGCATTTAATGGGCTGGGATGAAGAAACGGGTGATTTATTAGCTTATGCCCGTCTTCTACCACCTGGAATCTCCTATGCTCAATACGCTTCCATAGGCAGAGTCATTACCTCACCTCTCGCTCGTGGTAAGGGATTAGGAAAAGTATTGATGAACGAGTCCATCAAACGCATTAGCCAACTCTTTAATGCAGAAACCATTAAGATTTCTGCCCAGTGTTATTTGATCAAATTTTATGAAGGACTTGGTTTTAAAACCATAGGAGAATCCTATCTAGAGGATGATATACCGCATATTGCGATGGTGAGGTGAGAGAGGTATTAGAGTGAGGTCGCCGCCGTCAGGCACTATAGCGAACTCACTCCAATAGGCAGACATTTAGACGTTTACGCCCAATAGTGTTTCCTGTGCAGCATCCAGAATAGAACGGACGCCTTCTGCATTTGGCGCTTGTGCATATACCCGCAGTACGGGCTCTGTACCAGAAGGACGAATCATTAGCCACTCGGAATCACTGAGACCAAATTTAAACCCATCAATGGTTTCGATAGCTTGCACCTTATAGTCACCAAAAGCTTGGTAAGGATTATTCTTACAAGTGGCAATGATAGCTTGCTTTTGTTCTTCCTTGAGGCGAAGATCATCGCGACCAGAAGCAAATGGCCCGACAACATCATAGATTTCATCCTGGATCAATTGCTGAAGCGATTTGCCCGTTTTGGCCATAAATTCGAGAATTAATAAGCCCATCCAGATACCATCGCGTTCGGGGATATGACCTTTAACTGCCAGGCCACCAGATTCTTCCCCACCGACCAAAACATCTTCCTTCGTCATAATCTCTGCGATGTATTTAAAACCAATCTTGGTTACCTCGAAGTCCAATCCGAAACGCTCTGCCAGCTTCCGCATTTTATCCGTTACAGAAAAGGTAACGACCACTTTACCCGTTTGCTTTTTGTATTTAAACATATATACCAGCAGTAGCAGGAGCAGATGGTGAGAATCGACAAATTCGCCATTGGCATCATACATACCAATTCGGTCGGCATCGCCATCATTGGCTAAACCCAGGTCGATCGTATCATCGTTTTTGATCAGATTCGATAGTTCCTGCAAATTGCGGTGGATGGGCTCTGGTGCCTGACCACGGAAAGAGGGATTATCATCACAACGCAAGAAGATAGAATCAGGCAAGAGTCGCTTTACAGCAGATTGGCCAGCACCGTACATAGCATCATAGGCTAGTTTGATATTGGCTTTGTAGATCATGTCAAGGTCAAAATTTTCCTTAACATGTTCGATATAGATTTCTTCTAAGTCGATATAATTGAGCAGCCCTTTGTCAAACATCTCTTCCAAAGTAGGGAGATCAGTAGGATGTTCATCAGGGATAAGGTCTTCTACCTCAGCAATGTGAATGGGAATAGTAGGTCCGCCAAAGGAAGACTTGAGTTTATAACCATTATAGGACGGTGGGTTGTGGCTGGCAGTGATGACGACGCCCAGATCAGATTTGGTCTTTACGACGCCCAAAGAAACCATGGGGGTGGAGACAAAGCCTTTAGCCAGATTGACCTTAATATCGTGAGCCCCCAAGACCCGCGTGGTCGTTTCGGCAAAAAGCTGACCGCCAAAGCGACAGTCATGGCCAATAACGATTTTATCCATGTTGCGCTCCTTCAACCAAAGGGCAGTGGCTTCTGCAACGCGCTTTACGTTGTCAACGGTATAATCTTGTGCGATAATGGCTCGCCAACCGTCGGTACCGAACTTAATAGTTGTCATTGTTTAGTTTTTTTTATCAAAAACGGATGTTCCTGGCCATTGGAGCTGGCCGATCCTTATAGAAACGGGGTTTCCAGATCATCCCGCAAAATTAGTAAAATGCTGGTGTTTTTTCGCTAAAATTCCCTGCTCGACGTTTTATTAATATAAAATTAAACTGTTCTTTTGTAGCGCTTGTACCAATAGTTTGTACGCATATCCACAAGGATTGTTGTTCATCATTCATTTGACGAAGATCAAAAATAAAGTAGTTTGTCATTAAAAGATACTTATCGACACAAAGGTCGGCGAAAACAACTTGTCGAAACCCTTCGCGAAAAAGGCATCAGCGACCCAGCTGTTCTCTCGGCATTTATGGCGGTGCCTCGACACTTTTTTCTGGAAAAGGCTTTTGAAGAATGGGCCTATCAGGATAAGGCTTTCCCCATTGGCGAAAATCAAACCATCTCTCAGCCTTACACAGTCGCTTATCAAACCACCTTACTCAAGATACGTAAACGCACCAAGGTATTGGAAATTGGTACGGGCTCTGGTTATCAGGCGGCGATACTAGCGGCATTAGGGGCTAGGGTTTATACCCTCGAACGACAAGAAAAGCTATACAAGAGTGCTACCCAATTATTAGAGCAAC
>JBCBDH010000079.1:0-14900 GCA_038529855.1 Bacteroidota bacterium
AAATTGACGGTTCGAGATAATTCTGTAGACATAGGTACAGAATCTGACACGACCAGTTTGATAGTCAATTTATTTTCTGCCCCATGAGCCAGAGCAATGATTCGATTGGAATTACCAGAGGAACTCAATCGCACTGTCCCTGCGGCAATGCCCGAAGTACTGACTCCTATTTTCAGATTATTGGTATCGTTACCAATACGAATATCTCCATTGGTGGTGTTGAGATTGCTTTGGCCACCAGTTAGGAGCAGTGGCCCGGTCATCGTATCACCAGCCTTGGCCACTTTGCTGTCTATCTCATCGATCATATCATTCCACGCCTGGGAGGTAATGAGATCACCGCTGTTTACTTTTGGTAATGGCATGATTTACTTTTTTAAGGTATTTAGAAAATAACTTCCCAGACAAAAGTCAGGGTGAAATCTGATGTTTTACTGACTGGTGGAAAAACGACGCGATTGTACATCGTCCCATCCGTCTCGGCATTGAATAAGCCCGCTTCCGTGAGTGGCGCATCATTGCCTTCATCGAAATCCAATTCCGCAGACACCAATACCCTTCTTCGTCCATCTGAAGTATCAGTGATAGAATCGGGATTGAGGGATTGAATTTCCGTTCGGAAAATTTCATTTTCCAATTCAATATTTTCTCTTGGATTTACGGCTGTGCTTCCCGAGCCCACGGCCAAATGGGAAATCACCGCAATAGGCTCATTGATAAATAGCTTGGCTACCATATCGCGACCAGATAGGACAATATCATTATCAGCCGCCAAATCCCTAACAACTCGCCCTTGTCGGTCTTTGAGGCGGAGATGTAGCCGTCCTTGTAAATCAATTGTGTTAGAATATTTCATATCAAAACTTTTTATACAATTATGCAAAACCATTTAGGCTGGTATCAAAACGGGTTATATCATAGATACCAGATAAAT
Organism: Bacteroidota bacterium; assembly: GCA_038529855.1. Taxonomy (GTDB): domain Bacteria; phylum Bacteroidota; class Bacteroidia; order Chitinophagales; family Saprospiraceae; genus JBCBDH01. The sequence continues at coordinate 935 of JBCBDH010000079.1, forward strand.
GTAGATGATCACTCATGTCCTGATCGCTGCTGTTGCTTTGTCGACTCTCTACATCAAAATTACTTTCTATCATCTCTTGCTCCTCAATCAGGTATTCCTCCGTATCCAATTGCCCATTCATGGCCAGGTTGACCTCCACAAAATGCGGCTCTACAAATCGCTTTTCATAAGTCACCAGAGCATAGACTCCCGCCGCCCGCACTCGATCAACAATTGTCGAAATTTGAGCGCGAGGATTAATTGACATCGCTTTAAATTGATCTTCAAAAGAGACCAAAGGCAGAAGATCGTCAAATAATTGCTCTGGTAAGTCTTCTCCTAAGGTTGTTTCCAATCCCTCATAAAAAGCTTTTAATTCCCGAAACTCTTGTCCAACAATAGGCTGTAAGCGATCGATCAAATCGACTGCATATCCTTGAAGTTGTAGCTGCTGCAAAATGGCATCTGTCACCCTAATGGTCACCGTAAAACCAGGAATATCCCAAGGTACTTTGAGCATAAAGGTAGCGGGATACAGACGCCTCAATTCCATCTCCATTCGAATGGATTTGTTCAGGATTTGATAAATGGAAGCATCAAAATTGGTGATGTCAAACTGCCCAATTGTGTCTGTGGTCTCTTCTTCAAATTTGGCAAAATCAAACACAGCTTGATCGTATCGACCCTCTGCCAATCCAACTTTGGCCTCAAAACGCCAGGTAGAGGTTCCAATTGGTAGCAAAGGCATCTCTCCACTGACAGCAACCGCCTCGGCATTTAGCGTAGCCGTGCCATCTGCAAAAAACTCTAATACATCTGGATCTCCTCCTTGCCCATTGAGCAAAGTGCCTTGATAGGTAATTCGCTCGCCAGTAGTAATATTGACCAGGCTAGGTTGAATGATGGGCAGTGGAAAATCGGGGATTACTTCAATGCGTATGCTGGGTTGAGTAGCAAGAGCATTGGGATTTTGGATGTCTATTGCTTCAAACAAGCTCAGATCAACAGATGTCTGCCCCCCTAGGGTATCGAGTTCCAGTTTTTGTACTTCGGGTAAATATTCTACAATCTGAATTTGCGCCAAAGCCTTATCTGCTCCAAAATCTCCTTCGACAATACCAAAATTAGCTCCCACAATTTTCTGAATCCCCGCCTTGGTCGAAGCCCCTTCTCGCAGTACTTTAATCAATCCCAATATTCGCTTTCGATACACCTCGTCATCCAATAAACCCGCTTCTCCTTCTCGCCGATTGCCTTGTCGCAAAAGCGCTGTCCCTCCTAAACTTTCCAGATAAAGGCTAAAGATTTTATCCAGGTCCCCTTTCGCACCTGAGCCTTCTCCCTGTGGCAGAATATTATCAGCGGCATTCACCCAATGCGAGCGCATCACGCGAATCAAATCCTCCTCTGCATCATTCATAGACGCACCAAAAAGTCCAACAAAATGGTACAGTAAATTTAGCCGATCTTCAGATCGATAAAAATGAGGAAGTCTTTGGATGATGCTATTCGTTCTGCTCATGTCAATTTTAATTCATCAAGTGAGTATCGTAATGTTGAGGACATCTGTATCATTGGGATCAAAGGGGCGCATTTGAGCGATTTCCAAAGAGCGAACTTTCAGATCATTTGGATCAGTAGTGTTCGCCGTTTGTTCCCGTCCGTCTGCTGAAGTGGCTTGTAGTCCAAGACCTGTAATTTCATAAGTCAAATCAGGAGCAGCAGAACTAAGCGTGGCGCTGAACGTGTCATAAATCAGATCATCTCCCGCAGAAAAGGCTTCGAAGTAATTATTAATGGCATGGCTTAATAAGGCGCTTAATTCAGCAAGTGCAGTGGCTTGATTAGTTGTATTATCAACACTCAAAGTCACCACTAGACTGGTCACTTCAACATCAATAGCCTGTACGCCGTCTGCAATCAATAAATGGCGAATAAATATTTTCTCAAAGGGGTCTACACCAATGGATTCCTCTGATAAGCGATCAGATAATGCAGTTGTGCCTAATATGGCCTGGAAATCATCGACATTGGCTGAGGCCGACCGCACTTCGCTCAAAGCTTCAATTCGCGAAATAACTTGATTAAAAATAAAGTCTTCCTCTGCATTTAGCTCATCGAGATAGTTATTGATAACAGCCTTTACTTTATTCTCAAGGATTTGTTTTTCTGCCTGTGTCAATGCTCCACTAAACTGCAAGCGGATCGCGCCATCTATCTGTAATTGATTTTCATAGGCAAAAAGCGGATCGCCCAAGATGGGTCTTTCTACAAAGCTTGTTTTGATCAAATCTACTTCTCCCTCCGTGATCAAGGTAGGTCGGTCACACCAACTTTCTGGACGCGCTTTAAAACTACTCGCCACCAAAGTGGCTCCTACCGCTGTCAAATTATCACTCACTACCGTTTGCAGATCATCTAGCGGAATTTCTTCGCCCAAACTTCTCCCTTCAAAATAAGTCAACATCAATTGCTGAAAAGCTTCCAACTGTCCATCAATACCCGTGGCCTGAAATTCTAAGTGAATAGGCAGAGGCTTTTCCTCAGAAGCTACGCAAATATGGCGGGCGCTAAAACGCTCATTATCTTCCGCCGTAATCTTATTATTGGAAAACTGGTATTCAATATTAAAAGGACCATTTGGACTTGGACTAATGGTCTGTAGCCAAAAATCTTCAAGATTGTCAATTCCGTCAATAGAAATAACAGATTTGATCATTTGCGAAAAGGCAAAAGTTTCGCCTAACTTCAAACTGATGAAATAGTCCTCAATCTGATTTTGTACCTCTTTTTCAAAGACGATGCGTTCTTCTGGGCTTAGATTCAAACTAGCACTCACTTGTATTTGAATCACAGCATCAACCTCTATCTTTTTGGCATCTTTGACTTGTACAAAAATACCAGCCGCTCGCACTGACTCAATCTCTTGTTCTACAATTTCGCGGAGGCTTTGGGTTTGACCAAATTCATAAGGCGCATCAAAACCCAGTGCATCGACAAATACTTCAATAATACCATATTCTCCACGAATAATGGGGGAATGTTGATCAATACCAAAGGTACTGGCCAATTGACTGTCTTCTATAACCAGGGTAGCCGAAGCTTCCAATTCACTTGCATCTCCCTCCTTCACCGCTCGTATCCTCGCTTTGGACTTGCTAATGCCTATAGGAAAAGGGACATCTTCCAATAAGCGATAAAACCATTTTTTACCCTCCAAATCTGTAGCCGATAACTCGCTCCCCTTGGGAATGTATTGCTTCTCCGCACTGCTCCCCCTGCTAAAGGTCACCGCTCCCTCCGCTCGATGAAATCGCTCCTGTACCTTTACATCCAATATTCTACGAAGACTCAGCACCGCATTTTCAATGGCCAAAATATTGGCCTTCCCAGAGGCAATTAATGCATTTTTAGCCCGTTCGCGCAACTCCTCATCTGTCTCCCGCCTACGGCCAATTAGTCGAATAACTTCTTCATTATTCACTGACTTAACTCCAGGGATGGGACGAGGCATAACGATGACGGTCCCCTGTGCTGCATCTTGATTTTCTCCAGCTTGCAGGGCTTGTACCTTGACGGCAACAGTAGCTTCATTAGCCCCCAAGGTCTCTTGCTCAATGGTCTGGTAAACCTTCTTGGGATTTTCCTTACTGTCTTCTGTCGCGACCAAAGTACCTACTGGAATGACAATGGCCTCATTCCCTAAATCGCGTTCAAAAACGACTGTCCCAACGCTAAAATCGGGCAAGCTTCTTTTGATACCTAGAATGGCCACCACTTGATCCAATTGAAACCCAGTGGCGGAATCGACAAAGGCCGATAGATAGATTTGATTCATCTTCTCATACAAGACGGCCATCTCGTAAGAGAAAGATTCAAAAAGCGTTCGACTCACACTGCCTACCTCAAAATCGGTCAGCTGCGTATTGCGGGCACGCATATCTTCGAAGATGTCGTTGAATTTTTTGGGTTCAAATGCCATCTTATATTGCAATTGGTAAGGTTAAGGAAATAGGGCTACTCTCGCCAATGGGGACAACAGTCACATAGGCTTTCAAGACATTGCGATCTATATCGCGGGTTGGTTCGTTAAATCGCACTTCGCTTACTTCATGGATGCGCGGCTCCTGTCGTAGGCACTCGCGAATGTAGAGCTCTGCCCGAGCACGGGTGCGTCGATTATTGAGTTCGCCCACCAGCAGATACAGTCGAGAGCCATAGGCGGTATGGCCAAAGAGACGAAGTTCGCCCTTTCTGGTGAGCAGGCGATTGACGATGGCTTGCGCCAGATTTTCTCGCCCTTCGACCGTAGCCAAATCACCAGAATTGCTGGCTTGCAAATCAATGTACTCTCGGTCGGAAGTTTGTCGATCGATCAAGCGATTTTGTAATCTCAAATCTTTATAAAATTCAGCCATAATCTTTTATTTAACTGCCTTCTTGTATGGTTCCCGTTACGCGCATATTGCCTCTGACGATGACTTGTCGGCCACTAGCAGGCCGCAATTCGATGTCGCCATCTGATTGTAGCACAACGACCGCTCCACTGCCTGACTCTATGCGTACCTGGGTATCTGTAATATTGAGCCAAACTGAAGTCCCTCCTCGCTGTCGCACCTCAAAAGGCCCATTGACCCTCACTCTATTGGCAGGATTGATTTGGATATTGCCATTTTGCTGAACATCTATTCGATTATCATCATCAGCGACTAAGGAGACCCCTTCATTTTGATGCAAGCGCACCATGGCATGTCCATCATTGGTCGCTCCTGGCTGTGGGCATTGGGTATTGGTTCCCTGGCAGGCGCTACTTGCCCCATCAAGGGCCTCCAATGCACTGGGTTGGTCGTAAGGACAGATGAACAACTTCATTTCCAAAGGGGAAGGTCGAGGTTGGACTTCTACGACGCCTTGCTGGCTTTCATCATAGCGATAATCACTATTCACTCCATTTATTCTTGCCATAATCAGATTGCTTAGCCCACTTGGGTATTTCTGGTTTTTGCTTGTATGCTGTTTATTTTTTCTGTTGGGATCAATATTGGACAGGGAGCGCCAAGATTGCCCAAATGCGTATGGGTACTCAGGATGATGTCATCATTATCTCCCACGGCATTGGCTAGTAGTCGACCTCCAACTTTCACTTGTGAGGTGGTGGCATCGCCTATGGTAATCTCTCCAGCGCTTTTCAGCTCAATGGGTTTATTGACGGCATTGATCGTAACACCAGAATCATTGATCGTAATTTCTGTCGTACTTTTTAGTTCGATGGGTTTGTTGCTTGTATTGATGGTGACGCCATTATCATCTACGATTACCTCTACTTGTTCATTGGCCGAAAAAATTCGGATTGTTCCAGCAGCATCAATCTTTAAAGATCCTCCTCCTTTTAGACTGTGTTGTATTAAAAATTCCTTTTCCTTGTTGATTGGTGGCTGATCTTCGTCATTATGTAAACGGCCGATAATAACGGGGGCATTGATATTGCCTCCAATAAAGGACAACAGCACCAAATCGCCTACATTGGGGATATTGGCCATTCCTAAATGAGGCGTAGCTACAGGTACTTTAATCAGTTCAAAATCGCTACCGTCCGCCTGTTTTTTATTTTTAAGTTGTACGGTACATTGGTAATTATCTCGACTGAGTTCAGTATCGCGGGGGAAGATGGAAGTAACGACCCCCAACTCTGTAGTGTAGATTTTTCCAGCCTCCTTTTCGGCCACTTTTTTCATGATTCCAACAATGCTGTTCATTATAGTACTTCTTCGAGGTTAAGTAATGTGGTAAAACCTTTTCTGGGATGTATTTGGTGATGAACCCCAATGACTTTATAGGCCCCATCCTGATCGCTTACAGGCATTTGGGTAATAAGGGCCATATCGCCTATTCGAATATCAGGTCTGCCCAGTGACCGCAGTTGTCCTTTATTTTTTTGTTTTTCTTTGAATAATTGGGCTTGGGCCATTAGGGTGGCTATTTGAATATTGCGAATGCTTGGGTCGATAATGCGTTTTCTACGTCCAGCGTCATCGCCTGCGCTCCCTTTCACTTCCTTTTTGGTCAGCCAGTTGATGGCCAAAGGCCCCTGCCCCAAACTCGCTGGACTTTCTCCATAAATCTCTATACCCGTAATCCCATCCTCTGCCGCTTCCACCTGTAAGTTCAATACATTCACCCCATAGCTAAAAGGGTGAACATTGGTGGGGATAGGCAGCACAAACTGCAATTGGTCCTTTTCATCTGCATAGCAATCAAAACCATTGCGAAAGGCGAGTTGCTTGATGTGATCAAAAGCAGCTATTTGATCACCAAGCGCATAAAAATCCAACAAAACACCAACATCAATACGACCTGTTTCTACATTGGCCTCCTTGCAAAGGGCCTCAACAATATCCCCCGCCAAGGGCCGTTCAAAATACATATTGTAATAGCCATTTGTCAGCCGTCTAACGGCACTAGCTGCCCTAATTTTCACTTGTTCCATCTGCCAATCCACTTCCATTACTGTCCCCGTAAAAACCAAGACTTTATCACCATCTGCTCCCAACTTCACTTCCACCTTCTCTCCTGCCTTAACCGCTACTTGCCCAGGATGGCTCAGAGAAAACTCACAAACATTCACGGGCACCAACTGCGAGGCATGCTGCTGCAAACACAACAAACGGCTGTTTTGCGTACTGCTCCAAAGCGTCGAATTGATCGATATGTCGTGTTGAACGTTCTGCATCATTTATCGCGTTGATTCTCTTCCAATGACTTGGGTGACATTAGTAATATCTGCATTACTGGTTCTTTGAGCCGTAAAGGTCAAAGACGAATTGGCGCCATTGGCCAGGGCATTGATGCGCCAGATCAAATTGGGTGTATTGGTATCATCATTCGTATCTCCACCAGCAATACTGCTGGCATTATAAGTGTATCCAGTGGGGATAATATTTTGGATCAAGATATTAATGGCATTGCTGGGGCCAGTATTGGTCACGGTAATCGTGATGGTCACTGTCGCTCCCGCAGCAGCAGCTGGATCATCTGGGGCAGCCACAGCAGTAATGATAGCAGCTTGTACATTGGCTTGATGGTGAATATAGGTTTTGGGAACTCCATCGTCATCTACATCGTGAAAGACAAATGGAATGGAAAAGGGGGCAATATTGGGAACATCAAGTGGCTGCTCCGTATAGCCCGCACTACCTACAGGAGTACCAGGTCCCAAGTTGGGGTCCATACTGGGGTTGATTTCCATGTGGAGGTGATTATAAGCGCTTCGACCAGTATCTCCTGATTCGATAATTGCCTGACCTTGTAAGACATAAACTGGACTGACGACAACGGGTGTTGTTCCAGAAGTATCCAATACCACTGGAAGTGGTGTATTCCCTGGAAGCGTGGTGGTATTTAAACCTACCGCACTAAAAGCTCTCGTTACATCAGCAGTTAAAGTAGACAGATTCCGTATGCCTATCGTTCTATTTGGTCCCAGCCAGGAAGTAATTGATCTCGTTACACTATTCTGCCGCCCATGCAAGTACAAGGCTGTTGTTCGTCTTGCCAATGTTACCAAAAAAACATCGTGGACGGGATCAGGTGGATTGTGATGTAGAATAATGGCGCGGTTAGCTCGCCCCGTTGTTCCATCCGCTGTGCCTTCATTATAATTCCAAAGAATACCAGAACGACAAGCGATAATCACATCACCAGCATCTGTATTAAAATCCAAGGCATAGGTTTGGAATTGAAAACTCACTGGTGTGTGGCTAAAGGAACCCAAATGGCCCTGTACACATTGGAAAACCCGATCAAAAGCATAGGGCAGCAAATAGGGAGAACTTGCCCGATTTTGATAACCCGTAAAGTTACCACCTAACACAGCTCTGAGGCTTGGATGTAGAAAAGCGCCATCGTCCGTTTTGTTTTCCTGAAAAATAAAGTAGTACACGGCGTAGCGCAGTAAGTCATCTCCCAATGAAGGAATAATACCAAGGCCAATATCCCACCCAGTACTAATTCTGGGAAGCAACATTCGGTTTTTCATCAACATCTCCAGCCAAGCACTTGACTTTGGTAATTTACCAGCTATAGCAGCCCCTAAAAATAAACCGAGAATAGAACTCAGGATGGCTGTTAAGGCACAGAAAAAGAAACGCCCTACCACCCATCCATTATCCGTAACCAATCCATAAGTACCACTTTCATCACTCCAACCATAGGAATCTTTACGCGTTGCGGCGACGATTCCTGCAAAAATTAAAACACTCACTTCTCCCAGCAAATAAGAAAAGCCAAAGACCTGATTTTGATTGTGAATATGTTCTAATGTATCAGCGCGTGCTAGGGCTTGAGGGCTAAAGTCGAGTCGATTGCGTTCGCTCTCTAGGAAGCTTTCGAATTCTGCGAGTTTTTCTGCTTGGTGATTATGAAGGGTAAGAATAGAAAGTAATCCCTCTCTAAGGACAAAGGCCCATCGAGCATACAACTGGGTTTCTGCCACACTCAATAAATTGATCAGAATACCAAAAGGATCAGAATAGCGAAAGTTAGGAATGGCATAGGAACCTAGCCAGGCAGAAGCAAATTGGGCCAACCAATGATAACCTCTATTCAAGTAGGTTTTATCAATTAGAATAAGGAAAAAATTAATGATGTGCCAAGTACTATTTAAGGCATTGGACAGAAAAGTTCTTTGGGGTTGACCAGAGGTGGAAAAGCCATTTCTGGTATCAAAAGCAATGGAAAAGATATGGGGAATGACTTCTAGCCAACTGGCGATCCATTTGGTATGAAAGGCAATGGCCTCCATTTTTTCTGCCTTAATTTCCCCAAAATTAATATAGTCATCTTTCAGTCGCTGAACTGGATCATTGGATCGAATTTCCTTATTATTTAACCAACTCGCATACCAGCAAACTTTTTGATCGACCTCCTCTATGATTGTTGTTGTCACAGAGTCCATCGCCAGGCGACGCAGTCGAAGGTGCTCTGCACTCCTGCCAGTAGCATTCACATTGACTTGCGCATTGACATTTAGTACCGCAGAAATAGGCGCCAGAATTTGAGCAACTTCTCTGATGCGATCTGCAATGGGTTGAAGTCTTTGTTCCAAGCCCAGTGAATCAATAAAGGGATCTAGGATGTCAATAATGGCCCTTTTTTCAAAAGGAGGCAATTCGCTGGCTCCCTCAGTGAGCTTTATGATCTTGCGAAGCGCTCTGGCGAAGGTTTGTCTTTGGTGGGTCGCTGCAGCCGTTTCTCCTGGCTGTAGGTCAGCTTCCAGTCGAAGAAAAAGTCGATCAAAAAAGCGCTGTCCAATTTCCTTAATTTGACGAGCATTAAAACCCAAATCCTGCTCAATGATATCAAAAATCATTTCGAGCCCATTGAGCAATTGCTGTTTATTGAAAGATTCAAGCAGGATAGCCAATTCAGCTAAGATATCACTTCCCTTGGCCAATATCTTTTCAGGGCTATCCGTATCAGCCAGCGTCCCAAACATGCCAGTGACTTGCTGACTAAAAGATTGTAAAGGACCGCGAAGTCTTACGCCAATCCTTTGCAAATTTTGCTCAACAGGAATGCGAACTTCTTCAAAACTATTTTCCAATTCCGCTATCACAATCGCCAGCCAAGCCTGCTCTCCCTCTTTCAATTGACCGAGCAATCGAAAGAGTTCAAACATATCCGCCAAATCAGTATCCCGCTGATTACCAGAGGATTGATTGATCAATTGGGGGCGAAGAAGTAAGGTTCCTATACTCATAATTAGGGCTTATTGAAAGGGAATCGCTTGTAGCATACTGGTAAATGAGGTTTGGGTTCTTTTCAGTTCATCGTCTAATTCTTTTTGTAGTCGCTCTAGTAATTCGTTGAGGCTTTTTAGTAATTCTGATAAATCAAAGGCTTCTAGGAAAGGGGTAATTGTTTGTTCAAATTCGGGTTGTACAATGTCGATAATCAACTTTCCTGGATCGAGTTGTTGGAGTTTATTTTTCACTTGTTCGAAGCTTTGATTTAAGCTATCTATATCGCTTTGTGGCAGTAGTTGGCTGAGGCTCAGATTGTCTAATAAACCCTGGAATGCTTGATCTAAGGATTGAATCAGATTACCAGGACTGATGTCTTCTAATTTACTTTTGATCTGATCAAATACGCCATTGAGTTCATCAGTCAAAAAGTCGAGATTAAAGCTGCGGATTTTATCGACCAGGGCTTGCAGGGCGTCGCGAATAGCGGTGAGCGAAGCTGGTCCATTGATCAAGGTGCCTATCTTATTATCCAGCTCTGTGAAAAGTCGATTGACAGGCGCCAGTAAAATGCTTAGGGCTTGCTGTATGGGTTGTAGCAAGCGGAAAAGGGCCTTAATGGGATTGGTGACCACGCGGCTGATGGTGTCGCTTAGTAATTGTCGAAGACTGGCATCATTTAGGGTTGTAGGCACTAAGGTTGTCAATGGCGCATCAGCAGCGTGAAAGACAGTATCCCAGGAGGTCCACCGATCTACCAGGGCTTGTTGGGCAGTCAGCAATTGATCTAATACTTGTTGGAGGCCATTGAGTGGACGATTAATCGCCAGCCCCAAGGGATCAAAATTATTCAAGAAATTTTGCACCTGAGCTTGACTTGCTCCATCCAATGCATCCAATGGCAAAGCGCGTAAATTCTGGTAGTGTAAAACCAATTCATTGAGTCTGCTTTGTGGGCTCAATTGGGTCAATAACTGGATCAGGGCATCCAAGCCTGGCATTAGGGCATTGCTCAAATCTGTCGCTCGCGTTTGTTGAATGGCACTGCGCAATTGATCAAAAGCATTACTAATAGCCGTATTGCTGGTCAGGCCATCTACATTGGAAAGGATACTCGCTACCCAGGCATCTACCGCAGCATCACTTTGATCAAAATTGGTTAAGAAATTAACCAGTTTTTCCATCAAATCCTTCATCGCACTGATTACGCCAAAAACCGATTGTATACCACTGAGGACTTCATTGACTAGATCAAAAAATTCATCAACAGGTAATACTTCGATCACCAAATCAATGGCTTGGGTGATAGCAGATTGCAGAGGGGCAATGAGTCCAGCGGGATTCAATTGATCAAAGCCAGATAGGATGTCGTTAAAAACAGCTTCTACTGGTGCTAGCAATTGGGCTGGGCTAATCTCTGCAATGATTTGATTTTTGACTTGACTGATGGCTTGTTCAGCGGGTTGTAGCAATTGGTCCAAGGAAAAAGCATCCATCTGACCGATAATCTGATTGAAGGGCTGAGAAAGGGCATCTCCCAATAAATTAGCTGGAGAGAACTGTTCGAGTTGCTGCCGGATTAAGGCGGGTTGATCTTTGATTTCATCCAATAATTTAATGGGCCCTTCCTCTACCAAAAGCCTGACCTTTTCTACCAATTCGCCACGCAGGGCATTAAAAGCTGCTTCTTTGGGAACAATGTCCAAAGCGATTTTAAGACTTCCCTTCAAGAGGTCATTTAATTTGGAAAGGTCAATAGATTTAAGGGTTTGGGTGACTTTATCTATTTGTTCAATCACTAAATCATTGACGACCTTGAAAGAAAAATTATCAAGGGCCTCGCTGACTTCTTGTAATATCCCTTTGATTTGTTCCAACTGATTTAATACATCAGGGTTGGTTAAGGCCCCCGTCGCTGTTTGAATGGCTCCTCGAAGACTATCGACAATTTCACTGGGATCAAAACTATCAATGGCGGAATCTATCGCTGCAATACCCTGGCTAATGACTTGTCGAATGGGTGCAAAAAGCTGATTGATTTGCGTCTGAATTTGTTGCTGAATTTGCTGAATGGCTTGGGTGATTTGATCAATGATTCCACGGAGATCAATTTGATTGATCAAAGCTTCTAATTCGTCAAAAAGGAGCGATACGGCAGCGACCACTTGTGCCTTAGCATTTTCCAAATCATCCACAACACCAGATAATTGGGTAGCCGTTGCGGCAATAGGTCCTTGTAAAATACTCAAGTCTAACTGCCCCAAAACCCCTCCAATCTGATTGGCCATATTTTCCAAAGGCTCGTTGATCTGAGAAAGAAAATCCGCTTCGTTTAGTCGATTGAGATAGTCCTCAATGGTGATCGTAAGGGAAGCCATTTTGGAATCAGGCGCCAGGGTTCGAATAAGATGATCCATCATCCCTTCCAAATCCTGTGGTAAGCTTTGCGCCTTTTGCGACAAGCCCTGTAGGGAGGTTTCCAGATACTGCGTTTGCAAGGTAGCAAGCTGATTGATGACTTGAGTCTGTAAATTGGGGAGTTGGCTTAAGGCAGTTTGAATGGCCGCCGTTTGGTTTTGTTGAATCGCCTGACGCAAGGCAGTCAATTGCTGTACAAAATTTTGTAAATCGCTATCCAATTGCACATGATTAAATTGGCTTTGGAATTGGGCAGCAGGAGTCAATATGGGTTGGAAATATTGATCAATTTGGGCATTGATGAATTGACTACTTGCTGCCAAGGTCCCTTCTATTTGTCCAGCAATCTGTGTGGCACCAGCAGAGCGCCAATTGATAGCCGTCTCTAACACCTGAGTCAACTCATCTACATAGGGGATATTGGGTAGATTCAGTAAATCGCGAGGCAAAACATTCAAGATGCGCTGAATGGCTAAAAGCATTTGTTCTACATTCACTGGTCCTGGAAAGCTGTCAATAAATGCACTAACCGCACCAATATTAGAAGCAAAGCCAGGATCATTCATCATCCGCACCATCAAAGGTTGTGCAGAAACGGTTGAACCTGAACTGCTGTTGCTACTTCCAAACTGTCGTACCAAAATAGCAGTGGATTCAAAAGAACGAATCGTTGGTCCTAGTGAATCCGCCAGTTGGGATTGAATCTGCCCTTGCAGTCCACTAATCCCATCTGCAATGGGTTGGACCACATTACCAATATCGCTTGGCATTTTACTTTGAATGGCACTGATCGACTGTGCATAGCCATCAATGGCCGTAGTGTCAATAGAAGGCGTACCTAGTTGATCGGAGAAGGTACTCAGCGCATTGCTTGGATTGGAAGATAAATCTGTAAGCGCTGTTTGAATATTGGAAACGGCAGTACTTTGATTGCCCAAACTGGAATCGACCGCGCCATTTTGAATATTATCATTGAGATCGCTAAAAACATTAGGAGCGGTGAACTGATCGCTGTTATCGCTGATAGGCGCCATATTATCTCCCAGGCCATCCACCATTCCCCCCATTGATTCCAGGGGATTGCTGAACTCTGGAAGCGAGAGCAGATCGGGTAGTTCCAGGGCATCCATAAAATCGAGGGCATCATCGAGGATACTGGTGTCGATATCTGGCAGCCCCAAACCGCTCAATGGCTCAGGCGGAGGAACATATTCTGCAATGCGAAGTCGATAGCTGAATTGCTCTGGAGCCTTCGCCCTTTGCTGCACTTCAAAAGCTTCGATCAAGACTTCAGAAAAATAAGTCTCCCCAACAATGTCTGCCAAAAAATCAATAGGTGCCCTTTCCTTGTAAATGGCACGTAGCGTCTCCAAATCCGCTTTAGCGGAATCGCCGTAGTAGATGCCTTCAATATATAGTCGAACGGAATGTCGGCCCATATCCTGCACCACAGTTCCCTCCAATCCAGGAATCCGATGATTGGCAAAATCAGCCTGCTCGACAGTGGCCATTTTGTGAATTCTATTGAGTGTTATTCCTCCTATTTCTACTGGCATAACTAAGAACCGTAAAAGCGTTTGTATTCTTTATGGATTTGATCACTTAAGGCTTCGAGTAAGTCTTCCATGTCAGTAATTTCAGGTAGCTGCTGGTGAATTGAATCTCGTACAAATTCAGATTCAGTAGATCGCAGTGGCAAGGCTGGCGAAGGACTTTCTTCCTTTTGACCTTCATACAATTGACTTTCCTCCATTTTCTGCTGAAGGCCAGCCAATCCCATAATTGGGTGAGCAATGGGCACATCCTCTCGATCACTTAAATGATCTGCA
>JBCBDH010000080.1:0-14815 GCA_038529855.1 Bacteroidota bacterium
CTCGCGGCAGAGATGTCCAAATCAGCCAAAACCGAGGGGGTACATTCACAACAGCCAGTCGGCGAATCATCGACCAAGCTAAACGAGGCGACATCTATTACTTCGACCAAATCCGCGTAAAGTGTCCCGGCGATGAAGCCTCGCGAAGTATACCCGGCCTTATCGTACACATCCGCTAAATTTTTCTACGGGTAGAGAAACATTGCCGGGCCGTTTTGCATCCTGCATCCTTTTTCTCTAGAGAGAAAGGACTCCCCCGGAATAAGAAGCACTGACAACAGGGCTTTCGGGGGAGCTATTTTCTTACTCAAAAACTTTATATAATGTATAGAATCCTCATTATCTTTTGTTTGACCCTCAGTTTTATTGTTCCCACCTCCCAAGGTCAGGTGCTTGATGATATCACAGAGCGAAGTATCCTCACAGAGCGAAAGGTACTACCTTATCCTCCCCTTCGCGAAGCTGATATTTTCTGGGAGAAGCGCATCTGGCGCGTGATTGATGTGCGTGAAAAAATGAATCAACCCTTTGTCTACCCCCGCGCGCCACTCTTCGATCTGATCAGCCAAGCGGCCGAGGCCGGAGAGATTACCTTATATAGCCCAGAGGACGATCAATTTAACTTCCCCATGGATCAGCAAAGTCTACAAAGCACCCTCTATCAGACTGATACTATTGGTATTATCGATCCGCTCACTCAGCAAATGACCACACAGGTTACCAATGATCGAGTTTTTTATGAAGACATCAAGCGCTATCGAATCAAAGAGGTTTGGTTCTTTGATGAAAGCACGAGCAGTTTGCGAGTGCGTATTTTGGGGATTGCCCCTATGATAGAGGTTCGAGGAGAGTTTGGGGATGTGCGTTATGAGAAACCCCTGTTTTGGGCCTATTATCCCGAATTGCGATCGGTATTGGCACAGCATGAGGTGGTCAATAATTATAATGACAGTAGCGCCATAAGTTGGGAGGACTTATTTGAGATGCGCTTTTTTTCCAGTTATATTTTTAAAGCTTCCAATAATATGGATCTGCGCATCAAGGATTACACCATTGGTTTGGATCAATTGCTGGAAGCTGACAAGATTCGGCGTGAGATCTTTGATTTTGAACACGACTTATGGGAGTATTAAAGCTAGAGAATACCCTGAGCTTGCTTAGAGGTATAATAAATAAGCCACTTTAGCAGTGGCGATGGTCATCGTCTGAAGACTTTGCCTTGGAAAAATTCATTAGAAGATAAGCATTGCATTAATTCGGTATAGTATTAAGGTTGATTGACCGGCACTTAGACGGAGGACATAGGACCTTGGTCTGGCTATGGGCGAAGCTCATAGAATAATGTGAGAGGGAGCTTGTTGCGAACAGCAAAAAAAGCTTACATTTGCACGGCCGTAAAATCAAATATTATGGCCAGAGCGTATGGACCTATTACTTAATCTGGGCCTTTTTATTCTTAGCCTCGCGGTTTTGTTAAAAGCTTCTGACTGGTTCATTGATTCAGCAGAAGAGATAGGTTTATCCCTGGGTATCCCCTCTTTTATTATTGGTGTGACGATTGTTGCTTTTGGCACATCGCTCCCAGAGTTGGCCACGTCCGTTGCCTCCGTCTTTGCCGGTGATTCCAAGATCGTAGTAGGTAATGTCGTCGGTTCCAATATCGCCAATATTGCCTTGGTCTTGGCCTTGGTGGCCATCATCGTCAAGGAAATCGATCTGGAAAACAACATTTGGCATGTGGATATGCCCTTTCTCTGGGGCTCTGCTTTTTTGCTCTGGCTGGCGATTCGCGACAAGCATTTCAGCCTATTTGAAGCCTTTCTTTTTCTGGGAGGTATTATCCTCTTTCTTGCGTACTCTTTTAAATCAGGAATGGAGGAAGAGGAGCAAGACTTACCCAAAGCGGCGGCTAAAAGCTATGTACTTTTGCTCATTGGTGGCATATTGGTTTGGCTGTCGGCTGATTTTACCATCCGAGCTATTACCGCAATTTCCTTAATTGCTGGCTTGAGTTCCGAAATTATCGCAGTGACAGCTGTCGCATTGGGGACCTCGCTTCCCGAGATCATTGTAAGTTTAAATGCCGCTCGTCGGGGGAAGACCTCCATCGCTGTGGGAAATGTGCTGGGGTCCAACATTTTTAATACTTATGTAGTAATGAGTATACCGACCTTTTTTGGCCCTTTGGAGATTCCAGATAGTGTCACTGATTTCAGCCTACCCCTTATGATTGTGCTCACCGTTTTATTTGGTTTGGTCTCCAACAACAAGAAGATTACTCGCTGGGAAGGGGCTTTATTAATGATGTTTTACATCTTCTTTTTGGTAGAATCGCTTACCAATGCGCTCTCCTAGATCACTATCCCTAAAGATTTTACACCTTATAAAATCGGAATTTACGCTTTGTTTAGTATATTTGAGCGTCTGGTTCAACCATTTGAAACAATCACCACATCACGAACTATTTACCCAAAAAGCACAGACTGTATAGTTGAGTAGCGCAAATTTTCTGTGACCCATAAATATATCTCAGTCTAAATGATTAGGTCCTGATTTGTTAATATTTAATTAATGCGCACTTAATTAGGGTCGTCTCTCTGAAGCACTATCTTTGATTTTCCAGAAATTCTAATGCTATAAGAAATAATCGAATTATGAAAAAAATCTTTACCCTTGTTTTATTTCTGACCCTTGCTACCATGAGCTATAGCCAGTGGGTCAATGAATTTCACTATGACAATGACGGAGGTGATACTGGTGAATTTATTGAAGTGGCTGGTCCTGCTGGTACTAGTTTAGCAGGTTGGTCTATCGTATTGTACAATGGAAATGGAGGAGCTTCTTACAACACCATTAACTTGAGCGGTACGCTTCCCGACGAAGGTAGCGGATTGGGTGCATTGGCCTTCTTTGAATCAGGTATCCAAAACGGTGCCCCTGATGGCTTTGCTTTGGTTGACAATTCCGGAACCGTTATCCAATTCCTGAGCTATGAAGGTTCTTTCACAGCTACCAATGGCGTGGCTAACGGTCAAACATCTATGGATGTAGGTGTTTCAGAAACTGGTAGTACACCAGTAGGCGAGTCGCTGCAATTAATTGGCTCTGGTAACAATGCTTCCGACTTTACCTGGTCTGGTCCTTCTACCTCTTCTCCTGGTGCCCTGAATGGCGGTCAAACCATTCCACTACCTATCTCACTAGGAAATTTTGAAGCTAAATTGGCTGATCAAAGAAATGTTGAGCTTATTTGGACCACCATCACCGAGCAGAACAACGAATACTTCATCGTAGAACACAGCCGAGATGGCGATCACTTCGAAGAGCTAGAGTTGGTAAAAGGAGCTGGTAACAGCATCACCGAACAGAACTACAGCTTTATGCACAAAGAGGCCATTACTGGCATGAATTACTACAGACTACGTCAGGTCGACTACGATGGTGGCTTTAGCTATAGCCCTACTCGTGTAGTCGAGATCGAAAATATTGGAACAAGCTTCACCTTATTACCCAATATCATCAAAGACTATGTAAGCATTGTTATTTCCAATGATTTTGCCGGATCAGGCAATATAGAGATTATTGATTTGTCTGGTCGTCTGGCCAAGCAATTGAGCTTCCAGGGAGATGCTGGCGAGCTATCGCTCGATTTGAGCGAACTATCTGCTGGACATTATTTTGCTCGTTTGAGCACGAGCGAAGGTTTAGAAACACTTCGCTTTGTCAAGCTATAATTGCTTCCTTGCAGATTTGGAGTAAGCAGAAAAAATGTTGAGCCGGAAATAGTGCAGTAGCCTATTTCCGGCTCTGTATTTGTGCATAGCAGCAGTGAATACAAATTCATTTTTGTAAAGCCTTTCAGGAATCGTTGTAAATGGTATTTTTGCAAGGCAAAACCGATTATCACATGCGCTATTGTATACTGGCCTTATTGTTCTTACTCCTCTATGCCCCTGCCGAGGCGCAGGACTACGAGGGCGGTTTGATGTTTGGCCCATCTGCTTATATGGGAGATTTGAATAAGAGCATCATAGAAGTAGATGAAATCAACCTCTCCCTGGGCTTGTTTATCCGTCGCTATCTAAATAACCGCTGGTCCTTACGCGGTAATGTCTACATCGCCAAGACCTCAGGAGAAGACCCTAGGGAAGTTCGCGATTTTCGCTTTCGGGCAGATGTTTACGAAATAAGTGCGATGGGAGAATGGCATTGGTTTAATCGCGAGCGCTTTAAAACGACTGGTCGCAGGGATAATGCTTTGGATATGTACTTCCTCGCGGGACTGGGCTTTGCCTATGTCGACTCCAATAGTACGGGAACTGGGCTACCAGAAGATGCCGATCCTCCTAATTTTATTCCCGTAATTCCTATAGGAGGGGGCATGAAATACGACATCTTTGAACGGACATCTATTGCCTTGGATGGTGGTGTCCGATATACCAATACCGATTACATCGATGGGGTTAGTCTACTGGCCAATGCTGGCAGTAATGATTATTATCTTTTCCTAACCATTAATATTGGCGTATTGATCGATTATTGATCGAGGACGACTTTCATTTCTGCCGCTTTATGGGTATCTTGAATAAGGGCCTAAGTCCTTAACCAAAAACCGCTTTAAATCCATAAATACGCAAGCGGTATGAAATACATTAGCCTCCTGATCCTCCTGTTTTACTATTGGCCCTTTGCCAATCTCACTTCCTCTACTGATTTTATCCCTGAAGAAGGCTTGATTGCTTATTATTCCTTTAATCATTGCGATGCTCGCGATGATACTGGAGGGGGCTCTGATGGGCAACTCTTTGGCGATATTGGCTGTTGGTGTGGGATCGATGACGATGGGCTTTTGCTAGATGGACGCCGCGATTACATTGAATTTACGGGAAAGGTCAATCAGTATTTTAATACCTCCGACTTTAGCCTGAGCTTTTATTTTAAACCCGAACAATACCAGATTTTTGCGCAAAGTCTGATCTCCAAAAGGGCAGAATGTGACGAATACAATATGTTGGATATTTTACTCAATATGGGGCAGAAAATTATCGAAACAGAAGTACACGAAAATCCCAATAAAGATTATCGCGATATCTCTCCCAATTGGAAGGAAAGCGGATGGCACCACTATGCCCTTGTTCGCGAAGGTACGATGGCCTATACCTACATTGATGGAGCCTTACAAGCCAGAGGAATGCGTTGTAGTGGCGTCGATATCGGAAATGATGCCTTATTATCCTTTTCCAATAGCCCATGTATCGGAAGTGGAGGGGCCAGGCGTTTCAAAGGGATTTTAGATGAGTTGTGCATTTATGATCGGGCACTTACCGAAGAAGAGGTAGGCGATTTATACAACCTTTATCCCATTGAAAATGCAGCTTCTGATTGCTTTAGCTACCTACCTAAAAAAAGCCCCTCAGAGCTGTACAATACGGAACAAAGCCCTTACCTTTGCCTATCTTTTGAATAAACTCCTCAGGAGCAGAAGCTTCTGGAGTGTCACAATTGGCACCGCTAAAGCGGCTTGTTTTATTTTACCTTAGGGCAAACCCCAAGGGATTCCTTAGACTAAATGATTTAGCTATGTTTTCGGATTTATTTGGCAATATGCAAGAACGCCAGGAAGCGCTACGTAAACAGTTGGGTGAAATCGAAATCAGTGCCGAAGCAGGCGACGGAGCTGTTCGTGTTAGTGCTAATGCTCGTCGAGAAATTACCAATATCACCATCGACCCCGATAAGATGGATTGGGAGGATAAAGAGGCGGTAGAAGATTTGCTGTTGGTCGCAATCAATCGGGCCTTGCAAGAGGCGGCTGCCAAGGAGGCCGAAGCTTCCCAAAACCTCATTAAGGATATAATGCCTCCTGGAATGGGCGATTTAGGTAATTTGTTTGGCTAAACACTTCTCTTGACCTTACTGTTTATTTTGGGTATACATCTTGTATATTTTGAAATGCCGTATTTTCCGAGACAGAATCTGCGATTTCTGGATTCTATCTCAAAATAATGGGCTGAGGAATGCGTTGTTAATGTGGCTTTCACCCCATCAAATAGATCATTCGATGAAGAATCTGCTCTTACTTCTTTGCTTTTTCACGACTGCCTGGCTGTCTGCCCAACCCACCCGTGGTTTAGCAGCTTACTACTCCTTTGATGGCTGCCCATTTCCCGATAATCAGATAGACGATGAAAGTGGCAATGGGTCTAATGGGCAAACGATAGGTGATCCAGCTTGTGGCTGTGGGGTAAGAGGGGATGCTATCTTTATGGATGGTATTGACGATCGCATTGTATTTTTAGGAACGGTCAACAATCAGTTTAATAAAAAGGACTTTTCCATCAGCTTGTACGTCAAGCCAACCAATTACATTAGTACGATGGATCTCATTTCCAAAAGAGTAGATTGTGATGAGGTCAATGCTTTTGGAATTAACCTACAACCTGGCTCTAATCAAGTAGGGGTTACCTTTTCCGAAAACTCGAGTAAAAGAGCCTCTGTAGCTACTAATCTAGACTTTGATCGTTGCTGGCACCATATCGTCTTTATCCGCCGTGGTGCCCGATCTTTGCTTTACTTGAATGGGACGTTGCGCGAAGTAAGCGATGCCGTTTCCAGAGTAGACATCAACAATACGGTTATTTTGGGGATTTCCAATAGTCCTTGTTTATCCTCTACAGAAACGCCTTTTCAGGGTTATATCGACGAAATTCGCATCTACGAAAGGGCATTGGAATCGGAAGAAGTCCAGGAACTTTACCTTGGTCCTGATGAAATCCTGACCAATGATACCACTATCTTCCTGGGCCAACAAGTCAATTTGGTTATTGATGAGGAGTGTACAAAAACCTACTCTTGGTTTCCAGACGATGGACTGGACAATCCAACAGTTCCCAATCCCGTCAGCTCTGCTGAAGAGACGATTACTTATCTGGTAAGTATCAGTGATGATGAGGCTTGTATTGCGACCGATTCAGTGCGCGTTACGGTCATTGACCCTAATGACCTCAATTGCAATGAAATCTTTTTACCCAAGGCATTTACGCCCAATTCAGATGGCCTTAACGATTTTTATGGGATCAGTAATCCTTATGCGATCCAAGATTTGATTTCCTTGGAAATATTTGACCGCTGGGGAAGCCGAGTCTTCTTTACGGATAATCCCTTTGATACCTGGGATGGTAATTTCAAGGGCGATCCGCTCAATCCAGGGGTTCTGCTCTATCGCGTTCGGTTTTTATGTGATGGCGAGGAACAAGTTGATGTGGGAAGTTTATCCATTATCCGCTAGTACTTGGTTAAAAGTGAGCTTATCTTTCTCGCCTCTTGCTTGAATAAGTCTTTCTATTAAAGTCGCTGTTGAAGCGCAACTAAAAGTGTCCGTTGGGCACAGTTCCCGTCTTAAGGATAAGCAAGATGCCTATCTACAGGCTAAGCGCTTCATTTAAAATGCTTACCTTTGACTATCGCATCTTTTACCCTCTAATCAATAAATTGCTGATCCTGATGAAATTAGTGTTCAAAACGATGATTTTGACCCTCTTGATAAGCAGCCACTGGTTGGCCTGCCAAGCGGATGACAGTGAGCAACAGGTAGCAGAAAACACCGTTGTCAGCGTTTCCGCTGCGGAAATGACAGCCCTTAAAGACACAGCGATGGCTTTGGAAACTACGCTGGAAAAATCAGTCGCTACTAATCAGTCTGTAGAACTACTAGAAATTGATCTATCAAAAGAAGCGTCAGTTGAGAAAGAAGGAGCCGAGCAGATGGCCACTGCCCAAAAAGTCAGTGAGAAAAAGAAAGTCAAAAAGAAAAAAAGCCAAAAAAAGCGCCCCAAGCTCAGCTTTAAACAAGAAACCTACAATTACGGTCAGATCATGCAGGGGGACAAAGTAGAGTATCAATTTAGATTTAAAAATACTGGAAATGCCGATTTGGTCATTAAAGATGCGACGGCTAGTTGTGGTTGTACTAAACCCAGCTATCCATTTATTCCCATTGCTCCAGGGGAAGAAGGCTATATAGGCGTTATTTTTGATAGTAAAGGGAAGTTGGGGATGCAGAAGCCTTCCATTACGGTGGTAACTAATGCTTCTCCTAAGACGTATAAATTATATTTGGAAGGAGTGGTGGATACCAAACGGGTAGAGGAGAAAACGGAAACGACGACCACACCTGAGAAGAGCCAATAATCCAGATTTGCCGATTAGAGCCTATGAATATCGATAAGATACATACGCTTATAAAAAAAACGAGTGACTACTACCAGCAACGCAATCTTGGCGAAGCGCTGGAGTCTGCTCAGCATGCCCTACAACTTTCTAGTGAAGAGACCTATCACAAGGGAATGATTCGCTCTAACCTACTTTTAGGGCTGATTCACAATACCTCTGGTCGCTATCAAGGCGATCCCCAAATCGCTTCTATTGCCCTCAAATACCTGAGCACTGCCGAAAAGCTCAATCAGCCGCCCAATAATAATGGCGCTAGCATCGACCTCTTGCTGGCTTTTGGAGAAGTATATGAACAGAATGCCGCTTTCGATCTGGCCGAAAAATACCTTCAGCAGGCCCTGGATTTGAGCTATGCACAAGAAGATATTAGTGGGCTTGTTCGAGCTTTGTGTGCAATGAGTCAGCTTTGTATCCAAGGCAATCGCTTTGAAGAGGCCGCTCAGCACAGCGCAAAAGCAAGACAATATCTGGAAAATAATGGTCTGCTACAGAAAAAAGCCTTACTGATTCAAGTCTATAATCAGTTGAGCCAACTCTATATTAAGAAGCAAGAATATTCCCGAATTCTGGAATTCAGCCAACCACTGCTCAAGCTGAGCCGCGAATTGGGGGATATGGAAAAAGAGGTTAATGCGCTAAAAAACATCGCCATTTACCACGGCTTTAAATCCGATTACAAAACGGCAATGGATCATTTTCTGGAAGCCCTGGAAAAAAGCAAAGCCATTAATTATCGGAATAACATCGCCTATTGTCTACTCAATATTGGAACCATCTATGCACATTTGTTTAATTATAATGATGCGTTGAAGCGCTATGAGATGGTGCTGGGTGAATATGAAGATGTGCTGGGCAGTGGTCCTATTACCATTACACTCAATAACGTAGGGCAGATTCACTTGAAGGAAGAGCGATTTGAATTGGCAGAGGATTATTTCAATAGAGCCTTACAATTAGCAGAACAGCATTACTTTAAAGAGATTATCGCCTTAACCCTGGCCCAGTTGAGCCGATGTTATATTGATCAAAAGCGCATTGATAAAGGCTGGGAATATGCAGAACGAGCGAAAGCGATGTTTGATGAAATGAGCGATGATGTCAATGGTAAACAGATCAATTTGATCAATTTGGCTCATCTTCACTTTTATCTGGGAAATTATGATAAAGCCATTAAACTAGGTAGTACAGGGATCGTAACTTCCAAGCGGATGGGGGACGAGGAAAATGAATTGCGAGGCTATCAAAGCCAAGCGCAAATTTATAAACAACTGGGTAATTATGAGGAGGCATTGAGATACCAAACCATTATTTCTCAATCTATAAAGGATTATTCCCGACTCCAACGCTCTCGCCAGGTCATTGACCAGGAGATCAAATACGCCATTCGGGAAAAGCAAAAGACGATTGAGCAATTGACTAAGGAAAATGAGTTCCAAGGACTCCTGCTTGAGCAAAGCGATCAAATAGCCAAGCAAAATGCCCAATTGCTACAGGCGAATGAGGAGCTGCGTCAATTTGCCTATGTGGTTTCTCACGACTTGAAAGAGCCGCTGCGAATGATAGGGAGTTATACCCAACTGATTCATAAGCTCCACGGGGATGTCTTCACAGAAAATTCTAATCAGTATTTTGGCTTTGTGCACGAAGGGGTCATCCGCATGAACAAGCTATTGGATGCCTTGCTGAAATATGCGACTATCG
Source organism: Bacteroidota bacterium (assembly GCA_038529855.1). Lineage (GTDB taxonomy): Bacteria > Bacteroidota > Bacteroidia > Chitinophagales > Saprospiraceae > JBCBDH01. Next base: position 9,934 of record JBCBDH010000080.1, read on the forward strand.
GAAAAAGTGAAGAGGAATTGGACCTGGTACATCTATCCGATGCCGCCGAAATCGCCGTGATCAATTTGCGGGTGCTTATCGAAGAAACCAAAGCCGTCATCAACTGCGATTCCCTCCCTGACGTTCGCTCTAACCAATCGCTCCTCATCCAGCTCTTCCAAAATCTGATCAATAATGCCATCAAATTCCGAAAGCCAGAAAGCCATCCTGAAGTCTTTATCAGTGCTGAAGAAAAACGGACAGAGGTCATCATTCAAGTAAAAGATAATGGCATTGGCATTGCCCCAGAATACAAAGAACGCATTTTTGTCATCTTCCAACGGCTCCATAATCGAACCAAATACGAAGGTACTGGCATTGGCCTCGCCATCTGCCAAAAAATCATCCAACGCTTAGGTGGCCGCATTTGGGTGGAGTCCAAATTGGGTGAGGGCGCTAGCTTCTTTTTTGCCTTGCCCCATCGCCAAGAAGTAGAGGATTAATCGACGAAGCTATTCCAAGACAATCTTTTTGGTCATTCTGCCAAGTGCATGTTGAACTTCCAAGGTATATAGCCCTGGCGGAAGTGTGCTAAGATCCAATTGATGGGCCTCTTGCATCATCACTTGGCCTTCCTTGAGAACCACTTGTCCCAATAAATTGTGTAATCGGAAATGAATAAGTGTTGGATAAGTAATGCCTTCTAATACAATCTCCAGCCAGCCATTACTTGGGTTGGGGTAGACCTGAAGCACAGCTGTGGGAAATGGGGAAGAAACATTGGTTAGTTCGCCATTGACGGTGATTTGGCAGATGCTTATAGCTGGGACCCCTTCCGTTGTTAGGACCTTAAAAACAACTTGATAAGGCTGTTTTCTAGCGTGTTGCTCAATTGTATTCCAATTAAAGGTGCCCATCGTATTGTTATTGACGACAAAGGTGGCTGGCATTTCATCGATAATCAGCGGGCCGCCAGAAGCAATCAGCTCCAGTTCCTGGTTAGGAGCATTAGTACTGGCCTCTGCTGTTAGCACAACTAAATCGCCCGCTTCTACCGTAAGGCTACCATTGGGTAGGCTACAATTAGCGGTCACCATGGGTGCCTCCTGGTCCAAATCTTTAATTTCAATCATCATATCCCTAATCACCGAGCCGATTTCTTCGCTATTGCGATACTCTCGAACTTTGATGGCAATGGTGTAAAAACCAACTTCCTGTGGGAATTGCCAAGTAAAGAGTCCAGTTTTGGGATCGAGGTTGATGTTGTTATTGTATGGATTGACTTGATTGGGAAAACTGTAATTGGGTACCTCTAGACCTACATCCATAAAGGGAACAACGAGTTCATAGCTAATGCTATCGCCATCAGGATCAAAGGCATTGGGCGTATGTTCAAAAACCTGACCAACGATTCCAATATCTACAGGAGCCAAAAGCAATATTGGAGATTGATTAAAGTCATCGCTTAAGGTAAAAGTACTTTCGATATGGAAAGGTATATTATCGGAAATGGGGGGATTGACATTAAGGATTCCTCCATTTCGATTAGGATCGGTTAGGCTGATGGTATAAGTTCCAAAATCTGTATAGGTATGTTCGCCAATGTAGACATTGAATTTAAAGTCATTATCCAGTGGCTCCCCAGTTCCATTGGGACCATTAGTGCGCATCAGGGTTTCTTCAGCACCATCTCCCCATTTGATCGGTAGGGTAGGGCGGTCAGCTGGAATACTGCTGGCCTGGGTATAGGTATGGATATAGGCTCGAATGGTTTTTGGGCCGATTTGCTCATAAAGAATCTCGCCAGCGCGGTTGTGCGTAGCTTGGCAGAGGAAGGGCAAAGATAGTAAACAGGCGACCAGGAGGTAAACATTTTTTTTCATAGCGAATAGATTGTATCAAAGTGATAAGTTGTTTCCTTTTAACAATATACGTAAAAGAGAGGAGGGATGTTGGTCTCATTTGTACATAAAAAAATGGAAGCAACAAGGCGTTACTTCCATTTTTAAGGATTTTAGACCAGGTAATAGGCGCTTAGGCGTCTCTTTTTACTTGATCGACAATCGACTTAAAACTATCTGGATGATTCATGGCCAAATCTGCCAATACTTTTCGATTCAATAGGACATCTGCTTTGGATAGCAAGTGAATGAATCGAGAATAAGATAAACCGTGCATACGAACGGCGGCATTGATTCTGGCGATCCACAAACGACGGAAAGCCCGTTTTTTGTTGCGGCGATCGCGATAAGCATAAGTTAAACCCTTTTCAACCGCATTTTTAGCGACCGTATAAACATTTTTACGGGCACCAAAATAACCTTTGGCGGCCTTTAGGATTTTCTTGCGTCTTTTACGCGAAGCCACAGAATTTACTGAACGAGGCATATGATAATTTTTAGTACAGCACAGGGATTCTTATGAATGCTTTTAAACCTGTACTCTCGTTAAAAAAATGGTTTAGATACAAAGTAATAGTTTCATGCGCTTTTCGTCAGCCTCGCTAACCAAAGTAGCATGGCGAAGACGAAGATTGCGCCGCTTGGACTTCTTCCGCTTCAAGTGGGAAGAGTTCGCTTGATGTCTTTTTAGTTTACCAGAGCCAGTCACTTTAAAGCGTTTCTTGGCACTGGAATGAGTCTTCATCTTAGGCATCTTTCAATCTCTTTAGGTATTCAAAAATAAGTGGTATCCATTATTCAAAAGATACAGTACCCCATAGGGGCTGCAAAGATAGTGAAATACCAAAGGATATTCAAGCAAAAAGCACAAATTTACTTTTTGAGCTAAGTGCTTTATAAACAGCACTTTAGGTCAATCCGCAGAGTGATTCCCTAAAGGGCTATCGAATAGTCTTTATTCAGCAGGCTCGTCGGCAGGCTTGGATTCTTTCTTCTTTTTAGGAAGCTTCTTTGGCGAAATGATGACGATCATTCGACGCCCTTCCATCTTGGGCAGGGCTTCGGGAGCGCCATACTCCTCCAATTCCTTCAAAAAGCGGAGCAGTAAAAGCTCGCCACGGTCTTTGAAGACGATGGTTCTACCTCGAAAATGAACATAAGCTTTTACCTTGGCCCCCTCTGTTAGGAAGTTCTTTGCGTGTCGAAGTTTGAATTCAAAGTCATGCTCTCCCATATTGGGGCCAAAGCGGATTTCCTTAACCACGGTTTTCACGGCTTTGGATTTAATTTCCTTCTCCTTCTTCTTCTTTTGGTAAAGAAACTTTTTGTAGTCGATGATCCGACAAACAGGTGGCTTGGCTTTGGGAGAGATTTCGACTAAATCGAGTTCTAGATCTCTTGCCCAACCAAGAACAGTACGGGTAGGATAGATATTAGGGTCAATTTTTCTTCCGGCGACGCGGCTTACGGCTTCTAGATTGTCGCCGACCAAACGGATTTCTGGTATTCTAATTTGGTTGTTAATTCTAAAATCAAACCGCTTTTCTTTTCTTTGCGGTTTGCGAGTTCTTCTTCTTGCCAATAGATTTTTTTTTGATTAAAAAATATAGAGTGTATGAATGATATACTTTACTTAAGGAAGTATTCTTAATTTAAAAAGTGTTTTCAGGATCAAAAAGTTCGGGTAAAGTGGCCCATTAGCCAAAGAAACAAGGCAAATATGCTGTTTTTGAGAGTACAATAAAAGTTTTTGTTTAAAAAAAACAAAAAAGTACATTCGATCCAATGACCGAATGTACTTTGGTGATTATTATTGAATCAATTATTCTTTGACGTCCGTGTTGACCTGCTCTGAAAGCGTGATATCTAAGCGATCGCCATCCTCATTAAGAACAGCTTTAAACACACTGCCTTCTGGCGGATTTTCATTGAGAATAAACTCCGCTAGTGGGTCTTCAATGTATTTCTGTATCGCGCGATGTAGCGGTCTAGCTCCGAATTGAGGATCAAATCCCTTTTCAGAAACAAACTTCTTTGCATCTTCTGACAGCGTTAGCGCATAACCCATACCCTCCAATCGCTTGTGAAGATCTTTAAGGGTAATGTCAATAATCTTGAAGATGTGTTCCTGATCTAGGCTATTAAAGATAACCACATCGTCAATACGATTGAGGAATTCAGGAGAGAAGGTCCGCTTGAGTGCATTTTGAATGACGCTTCTGGAATGCTCCTCCACGGCACTCTGACGTGCCTTAGTCGCAAAACCAACGCCCTGTCCAAAATCCTTCAATTGACGGACTCCAATATTAGAAGTCATGATGACCAAGGTATTCTTGAAGTCTACATTACGCCCCAAGCTATCGGTCAAACGACCATCATCCAATACTTGCAACAAGATGTTGTACACATCTGGATGTGCCTTTTCGATCTCATCGAGCAAGATTACAGAGTAGGGCTTGCGTCTTACGCGTTCGGTCAATTGACCACCTTCTTCATAACCTACATAGCCCGGAGGCGCACCGATAAGTCGGCTGATCGAGAATTTTTCCATGTATTCACTCATGTCGATGCGAACAAGTGCATCTTCAGAGTCGAAGATATATTTAGCCAATGCCTTGGCCAATTCTGTTTTACCTACCCCAGTTGGACCGAGGAAGATAAAGGAGCCAATGGGCTTGCTTGGATCTTTCAGACCGACACGATTGCGCTGGATGGCTTTGGTGATCTTAATAATGGCCTCATCTTGCCCGATGATGACATTCTTCAAATCATTTCCCATACCGACCAATTTCTTGCTCTCGCTCTGCGCTACGCGCTTCACGGGAATGCCCGTCATCATAGAAACGACTTCTGCAATGTCTTCTTCATCGACTGGATAGCGCTTGGTCTTGGACTCCTCTTCCCACTCTACTTTCGCAAATTCGAGCTGGCGAAGAAGACATTGCAGAAGTCGTTTCTATGATGACGGGCATTCCCGTGAAGCGCGTAGCGCAGAGCGAGAG
>JBCBDH010000081.1:0-14480 GCA_038529855.1 Bacteroidota bacterium
GACGGATTGGTTGAACCCGCAGAAACCATTGGGATAGACATCCAATTGGATATTTGCAATCGAGATACTTTTTACATGACGGTGAATGACCAACGAATCATCCCTACGGTCTTGCGAAGCGATACCTCCGTCTGCCAAGGCAGCCCCGTACAGCTAGATGGCACCCTGTCTATCCCCCTACCCGATCCACCAATCTTTAGCAATGACCTGGACTTCCCCATCGTCACCATCTCCAATAATGACCTCTCCCAAGCAGGAACTCCACCAACGATTTCAGAAATCGACGTTTCTGGGGTTGTCCCCAATACTTTACAAGAAGATGTAATCAAAGCGGTTTGTGTGGATGTAGAACATCTTTGGGCGGGAGATGTGGATATGTTCTTATTTTCTCCTTCTGGCCAATTCATCGACCTCTCCACTGATAATGGCGGCGGCGGCCAGAATTATACCAATACCTGTTTTACCCCTACGGCAACTGATTCGATTAACTTTGGCTCACAAGCTCCAAATACCGCCCCCCCTTTTACAGGCGAATGGCTGCCTGAAGGTGATTGGTCTTTCCTCTGGGAGGGCATCCCCAATCCCCAAACCAATGGCACCTGGCAATTGTATATCAAAGACGATCAAACGGGAATAGATGGCACCTTACTCAACTGGTCGATCTGCTTTAATCCCGTCTACCGCCTCTTTTATCAATGGACGCCTTCCGCTGGCCTGAGTTGTGCCAATTGCCCCAATCCCATCGCCACCCCAGATACCAGTACGACCTATGTATTGACCGTCATTGATTCCTATGGTTGCCAGGTCGAGGATTCCGTTCGCATAGAAGTCGAACCCAATCTCGCTGCCCCAGAGAATCTGAACTGTAGCTTAATCACTGACAATAGCATCACTTTTAGCTGGAACGCTGTGCCAGGAGCCAATAGTGGCTATGAAGTTAGTGTCAATGGCGGCCCCTGGATGCCTGCCAGCCCTGGCCCTACCAGCCATTTGGTGGATAACCTCAACTTTGAAACAGAAGTGACCATAGAGGTTCGCGCCATTAATATTTGTGAGAGCCTATCCAGCAGCTTTTCTTGCTCCACTCCTCCCTGTACTCCTGCACAAGCAGGCTTGGCTGCCATTTCCCCCGCCTCTTGCATTGGGGTGGATAATGGAACGGCCAGTTTTAATGCCATAGGAGGAAGCCCACCTTATCGGTATACGATTGTGGGAACTACGATGAGCAATACCAATGGCTTTTTTGTCAATCTAGCGGCAGGAGATTACGTACTCGAAGTAGTAGACCAAGTCAATTGCCCAGCTAGGGTCCCCTTTACCATCCCCGCTGACCAAATCATCGATAGCGATCCCATAGTTGTTCAAGCAATCAATTGCAATGGCACAGCAGATGGACAGGTCTCCGTTTCGCTCAATAATGGGACAGCTCCTTACCGTTTTGATTGGAGCAATGGCAATTCTGATTCCATCAATATCAATCTTGGGCCAGCTACCTATTTTGTAACCATAACGGATCAAAATGGCTGCTTGGCCTTTGATTCCGTGAGCATTGAGGAGCCTGCTGAGCTGGTATTGGATGGTAATGCTATTGCCGTCACTTGTGCTGGGAGCAATGATGGTGTGGCCAGTGTAAACGTATCAGGAGGAAGTATGCCTTACACCTATCAATGGGATGCGGCAGCAGGGAATCAAAGCACAGTAAGCGCCAGCAATCTGGCTGGAGGTACTTATAGTGTTCTCGTCACGGATGCTAATAATTGTAGCGCCTCGCAAATGGTCATGGTCCCTGAAAACACCCCCATCAATTTACAGGTAGACAGCAGTGGAATTACTTGCTTTGGAGCCAATGATGGCGCGGCTACTGTTTTTCCTACAGGAGGAGCAGGTAATTACACTTATCAATGGGATGATCCAATGGGGCAAACTGCGGCGACCGCAGGGATGTTATCATCAGGCAGCTACACGGTCATTGTAACAGATGAAGATAATTGTAGTGCGAGTATAAGCGTCAATGTCATAGAGCCCAATGCCCTGATTGTTGATTTGGACACGAGCAATATCCTATGCGCAGGAGCAGCAGATGGGCAGATTGCGCTATTGGTCAATGGAGGAACTTTTCCCTACAGCTATGAGTGGGAGGATGATGCCAACATAGCGGACTCTAGCCGTATAAATTTGGCTGCGGGGAGCTATGCGATCACGGTCACTGATGCGGAGCGATGTGCTGTAGAGCTGGAAATTTCTTTAAGCGAACCAGATGCATTGGAGCTTGAATTTGAAACGACAGCTATCAGTTGCTCAGGGGAAGAATTAGGAACAGCTACTGCTGAAGTTAGCGGTGGAATTGGCCCCTATACTTATCAATGGGATACTTCCGCTATGGATCAAACCACTGCGCTTGCAGATAGCTTACTTCCTGGTGTTTATTATCTCACCATCACGGATGCCAATAGCTGTGAGCTCGTCGATTCGGCCATTGTTGGGGCGGGTTTGATCCCCAATGTCAACTTTGATGTTCGCCCAATATCTTGTTTTGAAGAGCGCGATGGGCGAATTGCGGTGAGCGCTGAGGGGGGTAACCCGCCATTTACTTATGCCTGGTCAAATGGGGCTAGTGGTCCAGTACTCGACTCTATTCCTGCTGATACTTATTACCTCAGCATCACAGATTCAGAGGGTTGTATAACGATTGATTCCTTTGCATTACAGCAACCTTCAGAGATTAGGATTTTTGCTTTTATCGACTCTGTCACTTGTTTTGGGGATCGCGATGGCATTCTGGAAGCGGATGTTAGCGGCGGAGTTCCGCCTTATTCCTACAGTTTGAATGAAGACAGTTTTGGACCAGCGAATGTCTTTCCAAGCTTACCCGTTGGGCGTTATTGGATGAATGCAATAGATGCCAATGGCTGTTTTTCAAGGGTATTGGTGAGTGTGCCTGGGCCACCAGCGTTGGTGGTGGATGCGGGGGAAGATCTAACTATTGAATTGGGGGATAGTACGCAGCTTTCCGCCAATGTGCTCAATGCCAATGGCGATTTTGAGATCAGCTGGGAGGCGCCTTATGAAGGGACTTTGCGCTGTGATAATCTCTTTGACTGCAGCCAGCCCTGGGCTAGTCCACAAACAACGATTACTTATGATGTTTTTGCGGTAGATGATCAGGGTTGTCGAGCGGAGGATCGCTTATTGGTAGAGGTGATTAAGGAGCGACTGGTGGATGTGCCTACTGGTTTTAGTCCCAATGGGGATAATGTTAATGATGTATTGATTGTGCATGGCAAGCCAGGAGCGACGGTTTTGGTCTTTCGGGTATTTGATCGCTGGGGCAATCAGGTCTTTGAGGCGAGCGATTTTATGGTCAATGATACTGATCCTATGTCAACTTGGAATGGTAATTTTCGAGGTCAGGAAATGAACCCTGGGGTTTACACTTGGTATGCAGAGGTTGAATTTATTGATGGGTTTACTCGATTGTACAAAGGGAATACGACCTTAATTAGATAAAGCTTATTGGCCTTTTTGAGCTGGATCACCCAGATTGGGATTGGGCAATAGGCTATTGCGATCAAGGGTATTGACCGCTACTTCCAATACCTTAATTTCGTGCAATACCTTTTTGGCATCCATAGAAAAGGAGCGCACGGGCATCTGATGAGCGATTAAAAGGCCCTCTATCTCACGATAGTCTTCGTAAAAAAGGACGCCTTTAATCCATTTGTTGACATCGCGAATGGTGTATTCAACGGCATCCAAAAGCTTGGTTTCTCGATTGATCCAGAGTAAATATTGGTCTAGGTCTTTCTGAGGACTGGCCGTTTTCCAACTTGCAAAAACCACATCGTAAACCTGATCCTTATATTTTCGCTCACCCGCATAACAAAAGACGTCAGCTTCGCGAATGCGCATGGGTAGCTCTATAAAATACTGATAGGTAGGTAGCCAAAATTCGATGTCCTTTTTATTTTTTTTGTGAAACTGAATCTTGTCATCCTCTCCTTTTTCATAAGTACGCCAAGATTGAATCCCCCAAAGCTTATCCTTCCATTTTCCACTTTTGAATACGCCTTGCCCAGTAAAGGTGCCAGGGATATAAGTCAACTCGATATCTGCGCGATTCTTGGGATAGGGATTGCCCATCTTGCCAAAGAGTCCATAAAACTCATCTGTGAGGTGAATTTGGTAGGTTTGGATATTTTCCCAGCGATCCAATTGGTGAGCAGTGGCCATCTCCTCCAATAATTGTAGGGCTTTTTGATCACTACAGTCCTGGCGAAGCTCTTCAGTTCGCAGATCAGCCGTTTTGCAGGAATAGCCTAAAAGAAGAAAGATCAAGAAGAGGAGGGATAGGTACTTTGCCATCAGTCGTTTTGGCATAAAAATAAAAAAACCTGTCGATCAGATACACCTGGTGTAAGTGAAAGACAGGAAAACTGCCCGATTTTTTTTACTTTTTTTCCGATTAAAATAATCGCTACTATTTAACGATCTGCAAGCAATTTACACCCAAAATAGCCGCACAACAAGCTGTAATGAGTGAATAGGTCTATTGAGCGATTGACTGGGACTTTTGGATGATTAAGTATTGGAGGGGGTATTTATAAACAAAAGTGTTTGAACAATAGTTGTATATACATACATTACAAAAAGGAGCTAACGCCCAGTGACAAATAATCCAAAAATAATGAAAATAGAAGAGGAGATACAGCAAAAGACCTTTCAATCAGAATACCAGAAAGTATCTATCAATCTATTGTTTACCGCCTCTTGGTTAAGTTCGATGAATACGGAAGCCTTGAAACCTTTTAATATTTCCTGGCAGCAATTTAATATTCTCCGCATACTCAGAGGACGAAACCCAAAGCCCGCTACGGTCAAACTACTTTCTGAGCGCATGATCGATAAAATGTCGAATGCTTCGCGATTGGTAGAGAAGCTGCGAAATAAAGGATTAGTGGAGCGGACAACCTGCGAAGAAGATCGCAGACAGGTCAATATCATCATCACGCCTGCTGGTTTGGAATTAATTGCTAAAGCATCAGAAGCGATAGAGGCTAATATCAGTCATATCTTGCGAACTATAAGCCCAAAGGAGGCGAAGCAGTTAAATGGATTATTGGATAAAATACGGGGCTAGGGAAAAAATTAATGTATATACATTAAATGTTTGAACCTTTATTTAATTTCCCTGTTAGTCTTATGTTTAATCATTCAAAAAAAACTTAAAACGCTAAATTTTTACTGTCATGAGAATTGCAAACGCTTTTATTTTGATGATCGCTTTCTTGAGTTTCGCTTTTACGGGTATCGAAGGCGACAGAGTGAGCGCTACTGTTGATACAGAGACTAGCCAAGTACTTTGGAAAGGATACAAGGTAACGGGAGAACATGCTGGAACAATTATGATTAAGGAGGGCAACCTCGATTTTGAAGGCGATGCCCTCATCGGTGGAAGCTTTCTCATTGATATGACGACTATCGCTTGTACAGATTTGGAAGGCGAGTGGAAAGAAAAATTGGAAGGACACCTCAAGTCAGATGACTTCTTTGGCGTGAACAACTTCCCCAATGCCAAATTTGAGATTACCAAGGTAGCTGCTAAAGGTACTCCTGGCGATTACAAAATCACTGGTAATCTAACGATTAAAGAAACGACTAAGGAAATTAAATTTTATGCTAATGTCAGCCAGGATGGCGGGAAAAATGTAGCCAAGGCCGACATTAAAATCGACCGTTCTGAGTTCAATGTTCGCTATGGTTCAGGAAGCTTTTTTGATAACCTTGGCGATAAGACCATCTATGATGAGTTTGATCTCACAATAGTCCTTCATACCAAATAGATTAGAGTTTCTAAGACTCAATAATTAGCAATAATGGAAATTATAAATGGACGATGTACTGCATCGTCCGTTTTTTATTTCTCCACTTGTGAAGCAGATACCCTCCCCACAATGCGCTCTTTGACTCGAATAATTAGGCGGAGCGATTGATCATAGGTAAAGTAATTCCACACCCAATTGATAAAAACAAATAGTTTATTCTTCACACCCACCAAGGCAAACAGATGCACAAATAACCAGATCACCCAGGCAAAAAAGCCCTGCGAGCGAAAAGCAGGCAAATCAGCTACTGCTCGGTTTCGACCAATCGTGGCCATAGAGCCCAGGTCTTTGTATTCAAATTTTTCCAAGTCGTTCCCTTTGTGGCGGGCTTTTAGATTTTGGGACAGTAGTTTAGCTTGCTGAATGGCAACCTGTGCAACTTGAGGATGCCCTTGAGGATAGGCTTCTTCCTCCATATAGGCAATATCGCCAATCGCAAAAACATGTTCAAAACCCAAGAGCTGATTGTAACGATTTACTTTGATGCGATTACCCCAGCCAAGGGCATCTTTTGGCAAGCCCTGTAGCGTATTTCCCGTAATCCCCGCCGCCCAAATAACCTTATTGGCCTGAATCTTTGAGCCGTCCTTCATGTAAACATAAGCTCCGTCAAAACTCGTTACGCGCTTATTTTTCATCACAATGACCCCCAGGTCTTGTAAAAATCGCTCTGCGGCTTCCGCCGCTTCCGCTGACATCCCATTGAGCAAGCGATCTCCTCCCTGCACCAAATAAATATCAATTTCATCACAGTCCAATTCCTTGTATTCCTTGGGCAAAATGTACTTTTTCATCTCTGCCAAAGCACCAGCGACCTCCACCCCCGTGGGCCCTCCCCCAACAATGACAATATCAATCAAACCCTGCCGCACATCGTAATCTGTTGTCGAAAGTGCCTTTTCATAATCGCTCAGGATAATATTCCGCAGAAAAAGAGCCTCCCCTACTGACTTCATTGGAATGGTCTTTTCAGCCAAATCCATATTGCCAAAGAAATTAGTATCTGCACCAATTGCAATGACCAGATCATCATAATGCAAAGTACCCAAAGAAGTATTGATTTTCTGCGTTTTCAGATCGACCCCTTCCACCTCAGTAATGCGGATAAAGACATTTTTAAACCGCTGGAATATTTTCCGCAGAGGGAAAACAATAGAACTGGGTTCCAGACCAGCCATGGCCACTTGATAAAATAAAGGCTGAAACTGGTGAAAATTGTTTTTATCGAGCAAAACGATCTGATAATGGCTTTTGACGAGGCTACGCGCTAACTTCAAGCCAGCAAAACCGCCACCAATAATGACCAGACGCTGTTGTCCTGGTTTACAATCGGGTATGTTAATGGTCATTTGACTAATTCGTATTGATGCAAAGAATTGATGAACGCAAATTAAAAAATTCCCTGAACTCTCGCTGTGAAGTCTTCCTTTTGTGCGACAAGTATTTTTACCACTATTTTTTTTGTAATTTTCCCACAGCCAAAATCTGCTGCCATGCCCGACCTCAGTCTGGAAAGCCTAAAAAAAATGATTCCTCAAGACGAGCTACAAAAGCTTGAAAAAGGTCGGGAATTGGAATCTGACCAGACCCTTCAATCTCTTGGCTATCTCCAAGCCATCCATTCAAACAATCGCCCAAAAATCCTGGAGGCGATACAAGCCTTTCGCAGAGATTACCAAATGTCTCAATTACTCCCCCATTTCGCCCCTCCTAGCCCCAATGCTGGCGAATTGGAAGAAATGGAAATTGAACTCCTGGAACGACTCTTATCCCTGGATGGAGAAATAAAATTAAGTCAACTCCCCACAATTGGCCAAACTACGCTCTACAGTCGTCTTCTCCACTATCGCTTACAGCTATTGGGCCTATACCATAAAGCCATCAACGCGCCATTTACCCAGGATAGCTTAGCTGGGCTTCAGCAATTACAACAATGGATACAGGGCCATCCCAATTTGCTGGGATTAGCCAATCTATGCGGCCACATCCCCTTGCTTATCAGTACCATAGAGCAGCGAGGTGGATTGGACCAACGAATCGTCGCCTTTCGCTATCATTCGAACACCATCGATCCAGATGTAGCGGAAGAAGTTGCAGAAGAAGAAGGTGACGAAGATGATGGTGCCAAGGCTCATCTGGAAAAGGGATGGGACAAAAGTCTTCAGGACATCAGTGAAAAAGTATTGGGTAAGGAAGAAGCCCTAATCCAACAATACGAACATCGCAACCGCAATCGAAAACGTCGATTAGAACGCATTGAAAAGCTGATTAACAAGATACTAGCAGAGCAAAATGCCCTACTCCAACAAAGCCTACAAAAAGAACAAGACCTACTCGACGCCATCGCAGCAACTGACAGTCGGCAGGAAAAACGAAAACTGAAAAGACAGCTCAAACGCCTCCGCGAACACAGAGACGAAGAACAAGGCCAAAAGCAAAGTCAACTACAACAATTGGCTCGACGCTTGAGGGTACTGAGGGCCAAAGTAAATGGGCTAAGACTGCGTTTTAAAGCTAGGCTAAAAAAATCGCTTCAAGTCTCCGCTTATGAAAAAATCAGCAAAGAGATTTTTCGACAAAGAAGTAGCGATCAACTGAATAGATTAATTGCTGATCCCTACAACCAATTTTTGATTCGCCTTTTACAAGTCAGCCAGTGGACCTCAGGCTATTATGATGGCCAGTTGGATAGCCAGGTGGGAGACCAGACCTTTGGAGCAGTTGTGGCTATGGTAGAAGATTTGCCTCGACTACAACTCAAGTACATTTTGTGCAAACTGGGTGGTTCAACTGAAGGTTTCTGGCTACTCAATATCCAATACCTATTCAGTCGATTTAGCCGCTGGTATGGGCGAAGGGGCCAGGATTTATCGGACAGCCATTTACTAGAGGTTTACAATCAGCAATTTGAGGAATCAGCACCTAGCACAGCTGATGCCTTGCTACAAAAAACTTGGGACCACTATATAAAGGAGCAAAGCCAGACGGGACAAGGCATTGTCAGACGTATCTATACGGGTACGAGAAGTCTGATTCGATCGATGTTGGGGGCGATACGTCGTTTGGCCTTTTTTATTAAAAAATCTATTGAGCGCTTAAGTCCCTTGTTTAAAAACTTTGTTCGCCTTTTGTACAAAGCCATTCGGGCAGGGGTCAAAAAATATGGGATTGGCTTGGCCTATCTCATCGTCAGCGGAAAGCTACCTCAGCTCAATAAGCAAACGGTAGAGCGCGTCTTGATGAATTTTGTTGAAAAGCTTAAGGCACCAGATGCCTTGATTGAAGGAGAAACGGGTTTTGTTCCTACAGCAGAAGATCGGAAAAAAGCTAAAAATCTCGCCTTTGGTGTGGTGCTGAGTCTAAAAGTCATTCGATGGGCGATCGCTTTAGCGACTGGCAGTGTGACTTGGCCACGACTGGCGATCCAGCTGGCTCTTTTCTTTAAAGATATGATCAAGGAATGGGTATTCAAGCGCCAGCAAGGAACACAGCTAAATATGGCTTAAAGAAAACCTTTACCAACAAAAAATGCTTATTTTTGTAAAGAATATAGCTGATTAAAACGACCATTTTGCTTCAAGACAAATACATCAATCCACTTACTGATTTTGGCTTCAAAAAGCTATTTGGCACAGAAGTCAATAAGATTTTATTGATCGATTTTTTGAATCAGGTGCTTCCTGAAAAGCATCAAATTCAGGATCTCAGCTATGCGAATAATGAGCAATTAGGCGTAGCTGAAGTAGATAGAAAAGCGATTTTTGATTTATTCTGTACGGGTAATAATGGAGAGAAGTTCATCGTAGAAATCCAAAAGGCAAAACAAAATTTCTTTAAAGATCGAAGCGTTTTTTACGCCTCCTTTCCCATCCAAGAACAGGGTAAAAAGGGCATTTGGAATTTTCAATTAGCCCCAGTTTACACTATTGGTATTCTGGATTTTGTCTTTGATGACCATAAAGAAGAAGAGCAGCTACTCCATGAAGTGACGCTTAAAAACCAACGCTGCGAGGTATTCTATGATAAACTCAAGTTTATCTACATCGAATTGCCCAAATTTAAGAAGAAGGAACACGAACTCAATAGCCAATTTGACAAATGGCTGTATGTCTTTTGCTATCTAGCGGAATTACAAGACCGACCAGCAGCATTACAAGAGAAGATATTTACTCGTCTTTTTGAAGCGGCAGAGATTGCTAAGTTCTCTAAAGATGAACGCGAAGCTTATGAAAACAGCTTGAAATATTATCGAGATTTGAATAATGTTATTGATACTTCCAGAGAGGAGGGGCGTGAAGAGGGTATTGAGCAGGGGCGCCAAGAAGGTATTGAAAAAGGACGTGAAGAAGGAAAAAAAGAAGCTGCGCTGAATATCGCTCGCAATTTAAAAAATAGCGGTTTATCCAATACAGAAATCGCTGCGATCACTGGTTTATCTGTAAAAGAGATCGATACACTTTAAAAGCCAAAGTCCTCTGGCGAAAGCCGACAATTCCCTTTTCTTTACTAGGAGAAACGCTAAAAGGAATTTACTTTTGTAACAATATTCTCCAACAGTCAAAAATCACCTTGTACCATGCAAATGAACAACTACTCCTTTACCGTCACCGACCGCTTTCTTCGTTATGTCCGCATCGATACGCAATCTGATGCCTCCTCCCCTACTTGCCCTTCAACGGAGAAGCAAAAAGACCTGGGTCGCGTCTTAGTAGAAGAACTGTTGGCAATGGGTATTGAAGATGCACATTTGGATGAACATGGCTATGTGTATGCTAGTATTCCCGCTAATACGGATAAAGAAGTCCCCGTTATTTGTTTTTGCTCGCACATGGATACCTCACCAGACTGTAGCGGAAAGGATGTTAAGCCCATTATTCATAAAGGCTATGACGGATCAGATATCGTACTGCCAGATGACAGCAGCCAAGTCATTAAAGCGGCCGACCATCCCGACCTCAAAGGCCAACTGGGTAATGACATTGTTACGGCAAGTGGTACGACGCTTTTGGGAGCAGATAATAAATCTGGATTGGCCGCTATTATGGATGCTGCGCACTATTTGATCAATCATCCAGAAGTCACCCATGGAAAAATACGCCTGTTGTTTACGCCAGACGAAGAAATTGGACGGGGTGTTGATAAGGTGGATATGGAGAAGTTAGGAGCAGATTATGGCTATACGATAGATGGAGAAAGCCTGGGTTCTATGGAGGATGAAACCTTTTCTGCTGATGCGCTTACAATCACTATTTACGGTGTAAGTGCTCACCCTGGTTTTGCCAAAGGTAAAATGGAAAGTGCCATTAAAATTGCGGGAGAGATATTGACCGAACTGCCCAAACATCGCCTATCTCCTGAAAGCACCTCTGATAAAGAAGGTTTTGTACATCCCGTCCGCATGGAGGGCATTGTGGAGAAGGCTACCCTCCAATTCATCATCCGCGACTTTGAAGAAGAAGGCTTAGCTAGCCATGAAGGTGAAATTCAGCAAATCGTCGCCAAAGTCTTACAAAACTATCCTGGTTCCAGAGCAGAAATCGAAATAAAAGAGCAATACCGCAACATGAAAAAAATCCTGGATCAGCATCCCATGGTTGCAGAGATAGCCGCACAAGCCATCCAAGATTCACGCATTCCCCTCAAACGCTCTAGCATCCGCGGTGGTACAGATGGCTCTCGCCTTTCCTTTATGGGCCTTCCCTGCCCCAATATCTTTGCTGGCGAGCATGCTTTTCATTCCAAACAGGAGTGGGTATCTGTACAGGATATGCAAAAATCGGTAGAAACAATCGTCAGAATTGCCAATTTATGGGCGAAAAATGCCTGATTGGGAACTTTTTTGAAAAAACATACTTGCCTACGAACTATATTTTCTTTAATATAGTTATTGCTTATATCAAATAAAGGCAAAAACACACTAGTAGAATAGACGCCATCGAACATATCCGGCCCATCTATTTTTGCTCCTTTTTATTTTAAAATTAATGCTTTATACATTAAACTAATTGATAAGATACTCGTATACATTAATCAATTCGTCTTATACCAAATCGCCCGACACCGTTTTATTGTAATATTGAGTTTCATTCCCTAAACCCCTTGAACAAAAGCAAAAATTGAAATGAAAGCCCTGAACTATTTAAAGATAGGTTTGCTTGCGCTTACTTGTCTGCCACTCCAAGCCCAGCAATTTAGTCTGGAAGGCTATCTCTTTGAAGATGGCAATCGCGGTTTTGTCCGCAATGTCCAAATCACGGTCCTCAAACACAACAGTCAAGAAATCTTTGCCGAAACACTGACCGATAAAAATGGCGTTTTCAACGCTGACTTACCTATCGGACAAGACTACTTAGTCATCGCAGAGAAAAAACACTTCGTTTCTAAAGAGGTCAAGATACTCGCCACCAGTGCCAAAGTCGATAGTAAGATTTTTACCAAGATCAAAATGGAGCGTAAACCAGGATACGTCTTTGATGTAACCGTCGCTGAGGCGGGCAAGGGCACTGCCAATGTAAGTGCCATTCAAGGAGCCCGCATTGAAGTTTTTAATAATACTACTGGAAAAGAAGAACTCCTACTCAAGGAATACCCCCACCCCAATTTCAAATTCAACTTTGAAAAGGGCAATCACTACACGCTCATGATCCGCCGCAAAGGCTATCTCAACAAGCGAATAGAAGCCTATATCAATATCGATGGTTGTATACTTTGCTTTGATGGCCTAGGTATCGTAGACCCTGGTGTGACTGATGTGATGACGAATAGCAATCGCATGGGTACTTTCTTAGCCAATATAGAACTAGAGCCCCTAGAGATCAATAAGACTTTTGAAATCGAAAATATCTACTACGATTTCAACAAATGGGCCATCCGCCAAGACGCTGCCCTTGAGTTAGATAAGCTCATTGGTGTTTTACAAGACAACCCAGGTATTATCATCGAGATGGGTTCTCATACTGATGCAAGAGGCCGCGATCCTTACAATCTTAGTCTTTCTGAAAAAAGAGCACAAGCTGCTGTTGAATATCTGGCTGAAAAAGGAATCGACCAAAAACGCCTTACCTGGAAAGGCTACGGAGAATCCCAATTGGTCAATCAATGTAAAAATGGTATCAACTGCTCAGAAGATGCTCACCAGCGCAACCGCCGTACAGAGCTTAAAATCGTAGGTATTGAAGAAGTTGATCCACTAGATAATAAATCCTTAAGAGATATTCTCGCGGAGGAGCGATTGATGAAGGAAGTGATGGAGGGAGATGTGATTAAGGTGGATAAGAATGGTGAGATGAAGGTGGAGTCGCAAAATGAGTAGATGATAGATCGCTTCGCTGATAGAGGCGAGATCCTGGCCTAGAGGCCAATGCAAAACCGCTAAGGCTGTGAAAAAGCCTTAGCGGTTTTGTAGTTTACAGGGAATAAGTTGAGTGAAAATTCCCTATCATCTTAAAGATTTTCCTTGGATATTTTGGGCTTGGGCTGCATTCACGGAGTGACGGGGAAGTCACTCCGTGAAGCTGCACATTACAAAGCCTTAGGTCCAACTACTTCGACCCATTGCCCTGGTCTCCTAGCATGGATACTATTATCGTACATCGCCTCACAATCTATACTAGGGAGGTAGAAACGACCTTGATAGGCAGCATTCAATTGGACGCGATAGGTTTTGGAGTTATTCGAACTTATGTTGAAGTAAGAATAGACTCGATCATCGCGAATATCCGCATAGGTAGGAATATTAGCATTGCCCAAATTTCCGACATTACTCATCCGCGTATTCATAATCTCCCAACCAGAAGGGAATATTTGCGTCAACGCCATATCAGGGTACCAGTTATTTTTGGTGCCAGGATTACTTAATTTGACCTCCACCACAAAATCCATTCCCTGCTCGATGCTAGAAGGATCTAAAGCGGCACCACTGGTCGTAAAGTAGCGAATATCCATGTTTAGATGACTGGAAGCTTCTGTTTGATCACCCACAACAGGCTGTCCTTTAAGAATGACTTTAGTAAAGAGAGTTCCTTTACCTCGATTACTGACTGTTATTTCCTGGCCAATTGCTTGGCCCTCAGGAATATCAATGAGCATGACGGGTAGATCAGAATTTGCTTCTACCTTTTTGCCATTACCCAATTGATAGGCAAACTTCAAGCTTTCATTGCCTCCATTCCCATTGCCAAAATACTTTCCAAGCGCCATCAAAGCATAAGACACGGAGTGCGTACCATACCAGCGCTGGGCGTTGAGGTTATCACTGATGTTCTTGGCCATCTCTGCTGCCCGTGTTTTATCTTTAATCAAAGCAAAAGTCTCCAAGATCATCGCGCGATCGCGAAGACCAGAACCATAGGTATAAGACAATTCAGTGTATTCAGATACAGCAGTACTCACACCCTCAATCAGCGTCCTTGCCACTTCCTCCTTCCCCGCCTATACACCCTGGCGCTGGCTGGCGCTCCTGAGATGGGCGCTATGAATCGCTTGCGCGAACAAGAGGACATGAGTAATACGACCCGTTTTCGATTGGCAGCAGCATATGCACTGGCGGGGAAGGAGGAAGTGGCAAGGACGCTGATTGAGGGTGTGAGTACTGCTGTA
>JBCBDH010000082.1:0-14407 GCA_038529855.1 Bacteroidota bacterium
CTGGAAGAAAAGTCTGTATTGGCCAAGAAGGTCAACATCGCCTCTGTTGTCAAAGTGGACAACCTGAACGTCTCAGGAGAAAAAATCCGCAAGAACGGCAAGCCAGTTAAGAAGAAAAGTGCCAAGTCTGTAGATCGTCTGAAAATTTGCTTCAACGCCACCTCCAACCAAGTGGTGGAGAGCGGTAATGAGCAGTTTTTCGTTCGAATCATCAACCCACTCGGTGAAACACTAGCTGTAGAGGATTTGGGATCTGGCGTCATGACCAATGCAGCAAGCAACGAAGAAATTCGCTACACACAAGTCAAAGAGCTGGACTACGGCAATGACGAAGTGAATGCCTGTATGTTTTGGGAGCCCAATACCTCCTTTCAGAAGGGAACCTATGAAGTAGAAATCTACAACAAAGGTTACCTCGCAGGCAAAGGAAGCTTTACCTTGAAATAAGGCGACGACCAACTTCAAATTTGTTCGGGAATTGTGGCCATCCCCCTGGCTGCCATTCCCGAACCCCTTTCCTCCTTCCCCTCCCCTTTTCTTACTTTTCTAGTGCTTTTCCCCAACATCCTAAACTTTCCTTCTGTATTTTTGTATTCCTACTATTCATATATTTATGTAAGCAACCAGCTGTTATGATTAAACAGGAAGCGGAAAAGAGGGAAAATCCCATCGATAAGGACAAGATTGCAGAAAACCCACATATACTGCCTTATGCACATAGCGTGGGTAGTGCGATCATCAAACCTATTGATAAGGGTCGGGTAAAAGGTATGGCCATGTCGGCCATGTATGAGCAAACAGATGTCCAACTTACTCAACTCCGCGAACAGGTCGAACTACTGATTGAACAAGCTCGTCAGATACACGAAAGGGTGGATATCTCTGAAAAGATTTACCTGGCTGATATGGGCTTTGCACCTCGCGTTGGACATACCTACCACTTGTATGAGCGCAGCAATGGTAAGCCTGTCTTGTCACTGGTTTCACCAGATGAGTGGGGTGCCAATCCTCCTTATGCCTTTCAAGCAAGCGTTCGATTGCTTTCCGATCACACCTGGGAAGTCGTTGATGCAGACAGTGATACCTACAAGCCCTAATGCTAACTTATCGCTAATAAATAAAAATCGGCGTAGCTCCTAGCTGAACACTGTTTCCTTCCAGATTTCTTTGTTGCCGATTTTTGGCGAAGTCCCATTCTCTAATTTGCAAGATTTCTTTTTGTAGCTTTTTGGGAAAGGTATAACTAGCAGAAGCTGCCTCTGATTGATCTTTACTCGTCTTTGCCCAAAGCACATAAACTGGATCATCAGTTCTATTGGTAAAAGCCGCCCCATCAACATTATTAGGTAAGTTCATGGCCTTGGTCAACGCCTCATCATAATACCTGCCATGGAGCAATTCCGCTACCGTTTTATAACCAATCCCCAAACTAGTGGCTTTTTGCTGATAAGGAGGAGTCTTTTCCAAATGCTCATACAGCCCCATGAGTTGAAATTCAGTTTGAGCAGCTTCATAAGTATTGAGTTCACTGAGGGAGTACACATGAAATTGCTTGACCCCTTCCTTTTGTACCCCTACCAAAGTCTTGATCATAAAATTAATTTGCCCCTCTTCACTCCCCATAAACTCAGAAAAAGCTTTCCGAGGAATATTACACTCCGTGATGATGTAATGCTTCTCAGGATAAGTCTGTCCATCATAAGCATAGCGCTCTAAAACGCGCTCAAATTCGCGCTTGACCTTCAAAACCCCCTCCGCTGCCGCATCAGAATGCCGAAAATAATCAAAACCCTGCTTGGCATTGTCCCATTTCTTCATACTTCCATCAATGTGTGGATAACTGTGAAAACTCATCACATCAAAATAAGCCCCTCCCTGGAGTGGATAGGCTTTAGAAGTCTGCCCTCCATTGGGATCATCAGTATTGCGCAAAACAGCATCCAAAAAAGAGGGAAATCCCAAGCCACCAATAGCGATATAGGCTTCAGGGTCCATATACTTGATGACTTCATAACTAATGCGCAATAGTCGGATGTAATAAAAGACTGGTGCTTTGAGCGCATAGCTACAGGGTTCGGGATTGTTTTTCCACCAATTGCCTGGTATATCAGCAGGTTTCCAGGCATTACCGCCATAGTCAAAATCGGGTTCGTTCCAGATTTCCCAAATCTTTATATAATCCTTGTATTGGAGCAGCATCTTGTAGAGGTATAGGGCGTAGTAGTTTTCGTCATTGACTGGTGTGCCGTTTTCGCCATTGTCCCAGATATCGGTGTACATGTTTTCAAAAAGTACGGTGGGATTATCTGCTCCACAAAAAGATTGTTGGATAAGGTGTTGCTCTGCGGGATAGCCGATAAAGCAGACGAGGTCTTTTAGTCCTAATTTTTGGTAGTGCTGAAAGGCATTGACGCGGATATTATAGCCCCATTGTTCCAGGAAGTGAGCGAAGAGAGCGGGTCGGAGGCTGTTGATGCCCAGGCCCTCGACTTGGATTTGGGGGTTGCCGCGGGCGATATCGGCGAGTTGTTCGTCAGTCCAGGGGGGATAGTAGCCCATGTTGGAGCCGTAGGCGAAGGGGGCGGTGTAAGGGGGGACGGTGTCGTTGGCGGTGTAGGAGATTTGGGAGTGGGTTGGGGAGAGGGGGAAGAGAATACAGAGCAGTATTAAAAAATTATTTATTTTATATGATTTATTTTTATTTTTTATATGGGGCCACCATTGAGGGTGGGAACCCACCCAGGCCACCGCCGCCGACCACCAGCTCCAAGGGCCAAAATAACACATACCAGGCCCCTTTCTCACGCCAGTTTTTGGTCGCAAAAAGTCAATTCCACATAAGGACACAAGAAGATCTTCCACATAAAGGACGCAGCGGTTCCAAAATTCCATAAATAAAAATGCATTTTTTGTAGAAATACGGTTCTAAAAGACCACAAGACATTCATTATCAATACTTTATCTAAAGTGTTAAAATTCAGAAATGGTAATGCAAACAGCAGACTTGATCTTTTCTACTTATTCAAACGGATGTTCCCTGGTTTTGGGTAAGTTATATATAAGTGCTTATTACAGACCTTTTTTCTCGACCTCCATAATGGCTTCTACGTGTGCATCAGCAATCTTTTGTCGCACCTCATCTTTCAATAACTCTTTACACTCAGCTTTATTGTTGTAAAATCCATTCTCAGTCAGTACAGCGGTCATACTCGTATTGCGTAGGACGTAAAACTGCTTATTGGGGCGGGATTTGACGTGGCGATTTTTCCAACCGGTCTTTTCTATTAAATACTTTTGAAAAACAGAGGCGAGTTTACGACCGCGTTTATTGTTGTGAAAAAACCAGGTTTCGATACCACTGATACTGGGATTGGACCACTTACCAGGTAAGGCAGGAGCGGCATTGGCATGAACAGAAACAAATAGTTTCGGTAAGTCAGATTCTTTTTTATTGGCTCTGGCTACTCGTCCTTCTAGGAAATTATCAGTATCCACTTCAGGTACGACATTGAAATATTTAACGCCTTTTTCATCCAATGCCTCAATAATCCTCTTTACAATATCGCGGTTGAATTCATACTCTAACAATTGGCGACCATCTTCTAATTTAGGGGAGCGTTTACCTGCCGTTTTCTTACCGTGCCCATTATCCAAACACCACAAATACCGCGCTTTATGCTTTGGCTGAGCTGCGCCCACCTCCGTTGGCGTCGCAGGAGCTTCACTTGTAGTAGGCGGCTCTGTTGTCGACGTACTGCTTCCTCCTGCGCTATCGAAATCATCAGGTTGTGTTCCTGTGCCCGTACTTGCTGTGGGGTCTATGCTTGCTTCCACATCATCTCCAAATCCCGCATCTGTCTCCTCTTCGGTTAAAATAACTGGCTCTGTTTCATTAACAACAACGACAGCCGTGTCTGGCCTAATCTCCGATCCATCTTGAGGAATAGTAACATCTGCTTCTGGCAAATCGGGATTAGTATCGGGCAGCTTATCGACATTAGGGCGATTTCTGGTAGAGCTAAGGGTACTGGAAGAACCTCCGCCAAAGAGGCTTTTAAAGAAGTCGATGATTTTTTGGAACATAGGTTTTCGTTGTGTGTCCGTATTAGATGGGAGCTTGCAAGCCGCTCTCACATCCTTGTGGTCTTCAAATATAAGAAAAAGGCGCTATAAGTAGAAGCTCGCCTCCAATATCTGAATGGACCATCAAAAATTAATGATAACGCTACTAAATTAGACGAGTAAATAGATCAAACCCAACTGGCTTATTCGCGCACCACCTCACCTTCCACATACAAAACCTCTGCCTTGCGCTGACCGCTTACATAGACCTTGATGCGTTTTCGAAAATAACCTTGCTTTTTAGCATCATAGCGCACATTGATTTGACCAATAGAATCGGGGGCAAAAGGCTCAAAAGACCAATCTGGCGCTGCACAACCACAGGAGGTACGGACATTGTCGATAGTGATGGTTTCTTCGCTGACATTGCGAAACTGAAAACTAAAAGTCACTGGTTTTTTGTGTTGGACCAGACCAAAATCGTGTTCCGTTTCTGTTAGCCAATTAACAACAGAAGGCTTATCACTGGTAAAGGCAAGACTAAAGCTCAATAATAGGAAAAAAAGGATGGGTCGAAACATAGATTTTGCCATATGCAAACATAACGTAAAATTGGTAAACTATGGTATCCACCAGATGCTGAGCCAAAAATAAACGACTCAGCACTAGCGCTTACCATACACCTAAGCCAACTGTCCCAATAACCAATTCTTCTCTGCCAATGCCTCTGTCCGCTCAATCTCCTCCCGCAGCTTTTGCACCTTGGCTTTATCGTAAAAATCCAAACTAAGTAATTTGTCGGTGTAGCGAATAAGATTGAGGTAATTGGTTTTGTGATAGCCAAGTTCTTTATGACGGTAGATAAAGGTGCGAAAGGAAATCAATAGCGATTCAAGAGGGCTAAACTCTTTGAGTTCGTAATACATTTTTAGCAGCATTCGTCGGGCATCCAGGTCGTGAAGCACATCTGAAAACTCAATGCTGCGGAGCAGCTTCATAGCTTGGGGATAATCGGGTTTGCGATAGTAGAGAATGGCGAGGTTGTAGTTAAAGACGCTTTCGCGATCTTTAGCATTGATGTAGGATTTATAGGTTTCCAAAAATTCAGCAACCCAATCAAACTCTTTTAAAATCAAACCAGCAGTGACAATATTCTTGTAGGTAAACGGAGAGAGAATACCGTTTTCAATAAAAATCCCCAATTGCAAACCCGCTTTGTACAATTCAAAAACCTCCTGCATATACCATTTTTGCCCTTGGTTAAACTGCCGAATACCATTATTGATGATCATAATGTAAATGTCTCTCAGCTCCTTACCCTGAAAGCAAGCCTGATGTCGATGCAAAACCGATTTGAGCTGTTGGAAATAATTCTCTGAACCAATTTCAGTCATCGACTTGTAGATATAATAATAAAGCGCAATAGCTGGGATTTCCAAATAATCCCCCTGTTCAACCAATGCCAAAACCTCTTCCAATAAATCGTTCTCATATTGGGTTTGGGAAAAAGCCCGATGCGAAACTGCCGAACAGCTCAGCCGCAGGCGATTGGCAATAAAAAAAACATTGAATTCATCCGATACCGCCTGAAAACTCTCCGCCCCAGCCCGCTTCTGACTAATGCGATAATCGCTCTCCTCCAATCGCATCTGATAATTGAGGTAGTGATAGTTGACATCGCGGAGCGGCTGCTGTTCCAGCTTTTTCCCCATATCTTTAATCTCTGTCTCAAACTGCCGATTCAATCCCATCTTCTTAAAAGCTCGACTCAAATACACCTGCGATTGCCAGGTTTCCTCCTCAAAAGCGCGATAAGCCAAAAAAGATTTGATCACCTGATAGAGAAAAGACATGGCATAACAAATCTTTTTCTCCTCATAAGCCAACCGTCCATACAAAATGGGATAAATCCTAGCCTTACTGATCTTTGCACTAGGCAAATGCCCAGGCAAACTCGCCAAATAATCATACAAATCCCTTACATCCTGCCGCTGATTGTGATAGGGCGAGGCAACAAATTTCCCCAAATCCCGAATCGACTTTCGATCCAAACGACGCCAAACTTCAATCAATCGACTATTTTCCATGTAGAATTCAATAATTTGTTTGAAAAATAAAATTCAAAATAACTGATTATTAGTAATTTATACGCCTAAACATAGCTAAAATCATTGGAAAATGGCCTTTTATGTTGTTGCCTATCGTCAAAATCATCATCATCTTTGTATAAGACATTAAATAAGGACATGCTGTGAACAAACAACTACACCACGCCGCTGTGTCCGACCCCTCATTGGTGATCCGTATTAGCGGCTGTCTTATTGGGCTTTTTCTCTTGCTTTGTGCCAACTCCCCACTCTCTGCACAAGGCTGGATGAAGATATATTCCAATTATGTAGAAGGACATGGCATTATCCAAACATCCGATGGAGGTTTTGTCATTGCAGGGCGATCTGGAGGAACAGCCAGTAATGCCGAAGACGATGCCCACCTGATCAAGACAGATGCTGACGGAGAATTGATATGGGCCAATACTTATGGCTCGACAGTGGAGCGCGATTTGGCAGCTGGATTGGTGGAAGCAACGGATGGTGGTTTTGTCAGTGTCGGAAGCAGCAATGGCTTTGCCCCTAGTTCTCAAGTCTTTCTTTTCAAAACCAATGCAGAGGGTCAGGAGCTCTGGTCTCGTCATTTTGGGGGCGCCTGGAGCGACCGAGCCAATCACATCATTCGTACCAACGACGGAGGTTATCTACTAAGTGGTTGTTTTGATTGCACCAGCTTTAACAGCAGTTCTGAGATCTATTTGGTCAAGACGGATGCCAATGGGCTGGCAGAATGGGACCGTACCTACTCCGTTGGTGCAGAGGCTTATGCCGCCCTGGAAATGCCCAATGGCGACTTTGTTGTAGCAGCTGTTTCTGATAATAACATCCAAGATGATCTTGGCGAAGTGATCTTACTAAGAACCAATAGCCAAGGCACTTTAAGCGAGTCTTTTAACTATACCGCCAACGATACCCTATTCAATGCCCGATCCATATTGAGAGCAGATGATGGATGGATTATTAGTGGTACCAATCGGGAAATAGGCGCTCCTTACCTCAGTATTTACCTCTTAAAAACGGATTTCGCGGGCAATCTGCAATGGCGCAAAACTTATGATACCCAAATAGGCTCTGAGCTCGTTTTTTCCGCTGTCCAAACAGCAGATGGTAGCATTGTACTCAATGGTACTAAACTCGGCAGTAATGAACTAGCTGCCAATACCTTCCTCCTCAAAACTGATGCAAATGGCAATCTGCTTTGGGAACAAGTTTTCGATAGTCCCTTACAGGAAACAGGTAAAGCCCTCGTTAATACGGCTAATGGTGGTTTTGCCATCGCTGGCATTCGCAAAAATATCGTCCCTCCCTTTAATATACTGGACAGCAAAGTCTTACTTATACAAACCAATGCCGATGGAGCCATTCGCCCACATGTTATCCAAGGCAACATCTATGAAGATAATAATAACGACTGCATGGCCAATGCTGGCGAACAGCCACTAGCCCATCGCATCGTCAGTGCAACCAATGGCAATCAAACTTACTACGGCAGCAGCAATGCCAATGGGCAATACGAGATCCTCGTAGAACCAGGCAGCTATGAAATCCGAATCCACACCCTTTCTAGTTACTGGAATACCTGTGCGACCAATCCCACCATCATCAATGCAACGCCAAGCATAGATACCAGTATCGTTGATTTCCCCATGCAAATCAGCACACTCTGTCCCGATCTCCAAGTCGATATCTCTACCCCCCAACTCCTCCCTTGTGCAAGCAATATCTATACGGTCAGCTATTGCAACAGAGGAACCGCTAATGCCCTAAATGCCTATGTCGAACTGACCATCGACGCCAATATGCAAGTGCTATCCGCCAGCATTCCTTACACACAAAATAATGGCCTATACACCTTCGACTTAGACACTATTCCTCATCCTTTCTGTGGTCAATTTGAAGTACAGCTAGCCCTAGATTGTGCAACCATAAGCGGACAAACCCATTGTGTAGAAGCCCATATCTTCCCAGATGCCATCTGCCTACCAAGCAATCCAATATGGGATGGCGCCAGCATTGAATTAGAGGCAGCATGCATCAATGAAGAAGCCGTCATTACCCTAAAGAATAATGGCATGGGGAATATGGGTGCGGCCATAGATTTTATCGTCATCGAAGATGAAATCATTGCCAAAACCCTTCCCTTTTTACTCAGTGTAGGACAGGTCCAACAACAAATCGAAATCCCAGAAGGCAAGACCATTCGCATAGAAGCTCCCCAATCTCCTGGTCATCCAGGCATCAGCTTTCCATCAGTCAGTTTAGAAGGCTGTGGGCGTAACAGCAATAATGACTTTAGCAGAGGTTTTGTTACCCGCTTTCCAGAAGACGACGGCAATCCCTTTATCTCCATTGATTGTCAGGAAAGCAGTTTAGGCATCAATGGCGCAGTCCGAAAGACCTATCCAAAAGGCCGCAGCAGCGAACAATTAATCAAAGCCAATACGGATATAGAATACCACATTCGCATCCAAAACACCAGTTCAGATACCCTACACCGCCTGGTCATTCGGGATACCCTTTCGCCCTTCCTCAATCCAAGAGACTTGCGTTTGGGAACGGCTAGCCATCCCTATAAAATGAGCCTATATGACGATAGAACCGTTCGCTTTGTCTTCGACAGCATTGCACTTCCACCAGCAGCTATCAACGACAGCTTATCCCAGGCTTACCTTAAATACCGCATTGGCCAACAAGCTGATAATCCACCAGGAACGATTATCCAAAACCAAACGGCGCTTTATCTGGATGATGCCCCCATGCAATTGCTCCCTACCCTATTCCATACCATCGAATACCCAGCAGTTCACCAAAGTGTAGCGATTGATCTATGTACGGGCGAATTATTTCATGGCAACGCGATTATTCAGGACACCCTTATTTATGACACCCTGGCGCTCGTTGGCTATGACAGCATCAGCATTTATGATCTTTCTTTACTGTCTACGACATCCAGATCAATTGGTGCGAGTATTTGCTTGGGTGAACAATACCTGGTTGGTGACAATAGCTATACCCAAAGCGGCCAATACATAGACACCCTTCAAGCAAGCAATGGCTGCGACAGCATTGTCGATCTTGAATTGGAAGTCCTGGACTCTTATGCCTTTATCATCGACACCAGCATCTGCGAGGGGGATACCTATCTTTTTGAAGGACTGAGCTATACCCAGGCCAATGTCTATGTGCATCCCTATCTTGCTACCAATGGTTGTGATAGCATAATGATCTTGGATTTAGGGGTACAAATGGCAGCGGATAGTGCTTGGCAATTTAGGATTTGTGAGGGGGATAGTTTGCAGATTGGAGACCAGCTTTATACGGATGAGGGAACCTATTTTGATACCTTATCTACGACGCTGGGTTGCGACAGCATCTACTACCAAACCCAATTGGCACTTATTTATCCAGACACTCAAACAATAGATACGAGCTTATTGGCGGGGAGCATTTTTAACGACGCTTTGATCGCTGGAGATACCGTACTCATCGTCGATACCTTAGGAGAAGGAGGCTGTGCCTTGCGTGTCATTTACCAAATTGACCTATTGGTAGATATAGAAGATCCAGAAGCCAAAGTAGCACTGAGCATTTATCCCAATCCCAGTACAGATCAGTGGTGGATTGATATTATGTTGAAAGAGTCAGAACCTTTGGGGCTTACGCTTTACAATGCACAGGGCCAATGGGTGGAAACCATCCAAACAGCAAAGATCTTACAAAGGGGTACACACCAATACTGCATCAATGCAAATGCCCTTCCAGCAGGGGTGTATTGGTTATTCATACAAAACGATCAACAGCAAACAGGGCGAAAACTCGTCCTGCTAAAACCATAGCCCAAACAGCGGCACTCCCAAGAACAAATCACAGGGTATATCTAAAGCGATATACTGACCAATTTAATCATCGTTATTCGATCATAAGAACATGTGTGCTTCGGACAGGCAATACTGGGTTTTCCCAAGAGACCCCATTTTGCTCGGAAGTATTACAGACGGGGGAATTATGATGGAGGTGTCCAATTCGACACCTCCTTTTCTCCTCCTCTTAATCATCGTTTCAATTTTTTTTATCATATTTGTAAGGATTCGCCTGTTGAGCGCAATACACCTATTTACCCTTCCCTACAGTCTTAAAAAACAATCCAACCGATTGAGTTAGAGCGCTATCACTATTGATCCATACAATAGCCAACTTCAACAAAACCGTATTCAAATGAGAATCAAATGCTTTACCCTCCTTTGTGCTCTCTTATGCACAAATCTGATTGGCCAAGTCAACTACACCGCCAAGAATTTCATCAATCCCTATGATGGCGTTTTCCGCCCTGGGGTCAATATGGGCTATTTCCCCCCCTGGAATGATTTCCAATTAGCAGATATTGCAGCGGGCAATCCCGCAGTAGGGATACAGGGCATTGGTGCCAAGTCTTCGCGCCCAGGTTTCTTTGGCGAAATCGTCGATATCTTTGGATATGATTACCCACAGCCTATCTTGGATCATTATCGCAGCGTAGGATTAGAGGAACTCACCTGCATCGTTGGCTTCCCCGTTGAATGGCAGCGCGACCAAACCGTCTATTGTTCAGATGGCGTGACGCAGTCTACTTTATTTGCTAATTTGTACACGGACATCTGGGATAATGGGGAAAATGGTACGCCTGTTAATGACGAAAACTATTTTGCCCTTTACATGTACAAACTCGTCACCCGATACAAAGACTACATTCGCTTTTGGGAAATCTGGAATGAACCTGGTTTTGACTTCACCTTCAACACTGGCTGGCGGGAGCCTGGCGACCCATTGGGCAATTGGTGGGACCGCAATCCCGACCCCTGCGAATACAAACTTCGCGCCCCCATCTTCCACTATGTACGCACCCTCAGAATTGCCTATCAAATTATCAAAACCTATGATCCAGACTCCTATGTTTCGGTCGCAGGATTTGGTTATCAAAGCTTTTTGGATGCCGTACTTCGCAATACAGATAATCCAATAGACGGTAGCGTAACGGCCGATTATCCACATGGTGGAGGTGCCTACTTTGATGTCATGGGTTTCCATTCCTACCCCCACTTTGATGGCAGCACTACCAATTTCGATCAGGGCTTTTTTGAACGCCACTCCGACCAAGCCGCTGACGGCATCCTGTTTCGCCGCGACTACTACCGACAAATCCTTTACCAACATGGTTATGATGGCCTCACCTATCCCGAAAAACTCCACATCATCACGGAGATCAACGTACCAAGAAGACAATTTTCCGGCCAGTTCATCGCCTCTGAACTAGCCCAATATAATTTCATTATCAAAGCCCTTATCAATGCCAAGCTCAACAACATCTATCAGATGCACGTCTACAATCTATCTGATGAAACCACTGATGCAGAAGCAGATTTTGAGTTTGACATCATGGGGCTGTACAAAAAGATAGCAGGAACCGAACCTTATACCCAAGTAAAAAATGCAGAAGGCGTCGCCTATAAAACCGCTTCTGATTTTATTTATAATACCACCTATGATGCAGCCAGGACTGCCGCTATGGCTGCCCCTCCTGGTATACGCACCTATGCCTTTCAAAGACCAGATGGCTCCTATGTGTACGCCATGTGGGCAGAAACGACTATCGACCTTTCGGAAGCTGCTTCTGGTGTCTATTCCTTCCCCGCTCCCTTTGGGATTTCTGAGCTGTACAAACACGAATGGAATTTCTCTCAAACTGGCGCCAGCTTCGCCACCAGCCCCCAAGATATTCTCCTCAATAGCACGCCCGTCTTTCTGACGACATCTGACGACATCGACGGGGATAATCCTCCCGTAGCCAACCTCAACACGGTTAGCAATGTCGTCAATGGCCCCTTTTCGGTCAATGTCAATTTTAGCGAACTGGTGAGCGGTTTGAGTTTGGATGATTTTACGATCTTCAATGGTAATGCTTCCAATTTAAGCGGCAGTGGTCAGAACTATAATTTTATAGTGAGCCCTGTTAATTTTGGTCCAGTAACGATTACCCTACCAGCCAATAGCGTCACAGACCAAGAGGGCAATGGCAATTTCAGCTCCAATACCCTCACCGTCAGTTACGGCACCCTTAATGAAGATGAGATCGACTTATCGATGACAATGACAGTAGATAAACCAACATTTTCCGTTTTCGAAAACGTCACTTTTACCCTAAACGTCACCAATAGCGGCAGCGACCCTGCTACCAATGTCACTGTCTCCACGCCCTTCCCCAATGACCTCGCCTATGTGGATGGCATTAGCAATAGTGGTTCCTATGATGTCTTCCAAAGAATTTGGAGCATAGGCACTATCCCAGCAGGCAGCAATGCCACACTTGACTTGACCCTTTTCTCCCTATCTGATGCCAAACAGATTGTCTATGCACAAGTCCAAACTTCCAATTCAGGAGATATTGACTCTACCCCTGGCAATGGCACCTGTTGTACCCCAATTGAAGATGATGAGGCCGCCGTTACGGTCAATGATGATGGAGGGCTGGATACAACACCACCTAATGTTACCCTTGGCACCGCCAATACGACCGTGAATGATGCCTTTACCATCAATATTATTTTCACAGAAGATGTCAATGGATTGGCTGAAACAGATTTTGTAGTCAGTAATGGAACGGTAGCCAATCTAGTGGGTGCTGGCGCTGCTTATAGCTTGGAGGTCACACCAATTGTAGCAGGCTTGGTAAGTGTCAATCTGCCAGCTGGGAGCGCTAGCGATGTGGCGGGCAATCTTAGCTTGGTCTCCAATACTTTGGATGTCAACTACGTGCCAATAATCAATGGAGATATGATCGACCTGGCCCTGACCCTCAGTGCCAACCCACTGCAATTTAGCCAATATGAAACCATTACCTATAACCTCACTATTAGCAACACAGGGACGATTTCAGCAACAGGTGTTATAGTCGATTTCCAAAAGCCTGATCAAATGGCCTTTGTGGAGCAAAATATAAGTCAGGGGAGCTATAGCGATTGGGATGGGATTTGGAATGTAGGGACGATTCCTGCAGGTGGAGCCGCTACCCTGGAAGTCCGCTTATTCAATCTAGATGACAGTGAGGCCATTCTCAATTACGCACAGGTGATTGCAGCAGATCAAGAGGATATAGATTCTACACCAGATAATAATGCGGGGATGCTTCCCAATGAGGATGATGAGGCAGTGATCAGGATTACACCAAGTAATGGTGGTGGCGGAGATGTGACGCCCCCAAGTGCCGTACTAAGTATTAGCAATCCCAATGTCAATGGAGCCTTCAGTGTAGAGATAGCTTTTAGCGAAGCAATTATAGGACTAGACCTTGGGGAGTTTACGATAGCTAATGGGAATCCCATTAGCTTGGTGGCCGCAGGCAATGGACAAAACTTTACTTTGGCCATTGATCCAATAGCAGAGGGAGTAGTTTTCATTAGTCTACCAGCTGAACGAGTGGAGGATGCAGCTGGAAACGCCAATCTCGCCTCTAATGTGCTAGAGGTCAATTACAGCCTTGGTGGAGGCAATGGAGTCGATCTGGCCTTAGAACTGGAAGCAGATAAAAGCGACTACCGAATTTTTGAAAATGTCACTTATACCCTGAGGGTTAAAAATACGGGGGATGAGGGAGCCACTGGCGTGGTGGTCGAATTTCCCCTACCTGATGGGTTGGTATATACGATGCACAATACTTCTCGAGGAGATTTTAGCGATTGGACGGGAGACTGGAATATCGGCAGGGTAGCTGCGGGGGAAAGTGAGGTATTGGAACTGACCTTGTACACGCTAGTGGGGAGCGGAGCGATCACTAATTTTGCACAGGTTGTCGCGCAAGATCAAAGCGATCAGGATTCCAATCCCGATAATAACAATAGCCTTAGCCCATTAGAGGACGACGAAGCGGCCTGGACCATTAATCCACAAAGCGCCGCCAATCGTCAGGCCAATGAAAACCCTGTGATTCGCCTCGACCAATCGCGAATGATCCAAATTGCCGAACTCTATCCCAATCCCGCTACCCATCAATTACAAGTGCTTTTACACAGTGGAGAAAAAGATTTCGAATTGACAAGTCGAATCTATAGTGTACTTGGAAAAGAAATGATGCTTCAAAAAGATCACCTCGATGGCGAATTAAATCTGCTACAATTCCAGATTGATCAACTGCCAAGCGGAGTCTATTATCTCTTATTTGAAAGCCCTCATCGACACGAACCCATCGTTTTTGTCAAACAACAATT
>JBCBDH010000083.1:0-13524 GCA_038529855.1 Bacteroidota bacterium
GTCAGAGAACTACCGCCTAAAAATGATCCAATTACGATCTGATCTAACTGCAGAGGATATTGCAGAACAATACTACCATGAAATAGCGCTTTACACTAAAAGGAATAGAGAAAATTATGAGAATCAATTATCTGTTTTTATTCAAGAGCTAAAGGAAATTTCCTGTGTAACTCCCAAATTCCTTCATTACTATTATACCCTGCGAATTTTTCGGAATACGGAAGCGGCTGATTATCACAATACCATTAAAGATACAGAATACATCCTCCAAGTCTTTCAAAGCAAAAAAGGCGTCTACAATTCTTGGCGCCAATTCTTCACCCGAAATAAAGCCATCGCTCACACCGCCCTTGGTGAATACCCCACCGCCCGAAAGCTCTTTCTCCAAGCAGAGCAATACGCTCCCCCCAATTCCTACAAGCTTGGCATCCTCAAATACTACCAAGCCATCAATGCCCTCCACAGTGCTGATTACCAATGGGCTTATCGCTTGTATCGCCACCACCGAAAAAGTAAATTTGAAGTGCTCGCTGAACAATGGGCCATCATGGGAGCCTATCTCTACTTCCTAAAAAACGCTGGTAAAATTAGTGTTGGAAACGACCGCTTTTCCCTGGGCAAATACCTCAATGAAACCGCCTCTGCCACCCAAGATAAAATGGGAAGCAACCTCAATATCATCATTGGCGAATTGCTTCTCCTCCTCGTCAAAGACAGAGGAAAACTCATCGACCGCATCGAATCCGTTAATCAATACAGCTACAAATACCTCAAGGATAAAGATACCCGCAGGGCCAAGTGGTTTCTACGCATCCTCTGTATGCTCCCCAAAGCCAATTTCCACCCCCAAGCCCTCCTCCGCCTCACCCAAAAACAAATGGATAACCTCGAAAAATACCCCATGTATTTGACCGATAGCCTGTCTGTAGAGCTAGTCCCTTTTGGGGCTTTATTGGAAGTAATGATGAAAGAATTGGAGCGAAAAGTGGCCTAAATCTAATGCGTGGGCTGCTTTGTCGGACTGACTTCCCGCCAAAGCGGGGTCAGTCCGACAATTGCGTGCTGCCCTCATTCGCCAAAGCGGGGTCAGTCCGACAATTGCGTGCTGCCCTCATTCACCAAAGCAAGGTCAGTCCGACAATTGCGTGCTGCCCTCATTCACCAAAGCAAGGTCAGCCTAACAATCGCGGGCTCAATTAAATAATTCACTTTATTTGGTAACATATTCCCAATTGAAAGGATTATCTTACATAAGCGGGGAATAACCTCTATTCTAAAAACCGATTATTTTCCCACACCACCCATTCCCCAACGAAAGCCATTATGCAAGCCGAAATTTATAAAAAGATAAAGCTATTTTGGATATTGCTCCTCTTCTCGGGTGCCCTCTATGCCCAACCCAATACCACCAACAATAGCACACCCACCCCCATTGATGTTAAAGGCTATTTACGGATGGGGCTTTCTTTTTATGGCAGTGGAATTGATAGCATCGAACGGCGTAGCCCTCTGGCCTGGACCTTTAGCGGTCGGCCAGTTTTTATCTCAGGGGATTGGAAGGTGCCGCTCTTTTTTTCTTTTCGCAATCAAACCAATAGCCTCTCTCCACCCTTGCAGCGCTTTGGTATTGCACCGACCTACAAATGGCTAAAAGTGACTTTGGGGCATAGCCAGCCCGAATTCTCTCGCTATATTTTATCTGGGCAAACGGTTTGGGGAGTGGGGGTACAGATTAATGAGGAGGAGAGTTCTTTTCGATTTAAGGCCCTGTATGGCCGCTTGGAAAATCTGCTGGCGCAGCGCGATACTTTGATTTACGGTTCAGAGCAGTTGGAGGTATTTGATCGTAGGGCTTTGGCCATTAAGATAGGGGCAGGGAGCCGAAAAACACATGTTGATTTTACTTTTTTTAAGGGACGAGACGATGCGGATTCGCAAAGCATTGACTCCGCTTTTCAAACCCAATTGCGGCCAGCTGATAATACAGCAGTAGGGCTGGATACCAAAGTGACTTTTTACGAAAAGGATCGCGATCAGCTTTTCTTTGAAGGCAATATCGCTGCCAGTGCTTTTACCCGCAATCAAAATTCGGCATTGACTGATGCCGTGGACAGTACGGATCAAAATGTGCCAGGATGGATCAATACGGTCGTTGATCCCAATGTCTCTACGCGCGTGAATTTTGCAGGAGATGCGAGTCTGGCCTACCAGTCGGATCGCTTTCGTTTGAAATTAAAATACCAGCGTATCGATCCGCTATATCAAAGTATGGGGCTTTATTACCTGACGGATGATTATGCTAATTATACTGCTGCCCTTCGTTTGGGGCTTTTGGACAAAAAGGTTTGGATCAATGGTACGTTTGGTATCCAGCGAAACAATCTTTATGATTTAAGGGCCTTTACCAATACGCGCCGCATTGGATCGGTTTACCTCAATGTCCTCACGGGACCCAGCTTTGGACTCAATGCCCATTATGCCAATTACCAGCTCAATCAGGAATTTAGTCTGCAGGAAGTTGGGCAGGGACTAGCCCTGTCTATGGTAACCAATAGTTTTGGATTTACCCCGCGCTATACCTTTTCCAATAAAAAAATCCAGCAAATGCTGAGCTTTACCTTTAATGCGCAGCGTTTTGATGACTTATTGCAAAATTTGGGGGAGCCTGGCAAAAATACCATTCGCGTCGCTGTCCTCAATTATCGCAGAAGTATTCGCAAACAACGTCTTAGTATCAATGGCTCCTTGAATTGGAATGCTACAGACTTTAGAGATACCACCACCAGTCGAATTGGTGGAACCATTGGCGCTACCCAAAAACTGCTCAAGAAAACCCTCGTCTTAAAAGCGCGAACCTCCTGGAACCGCCATCGCTACAACGATGAAAACGATGGCTCCATTTTTACCTTTAGGATAGAAGCCCAATACAAACTGATGAAAAAACACAAGCTCCGCTTTAGCCTCTTTAGGCTGAGGAGAGATACTGAAAAAATACCCCCGCTGTCTGAATGGCGCGGTCGCTTATTTGTTACTTTTATGTTGTAAGTCCCCAACTACCTTAATGCTTAAATTGTCGATATGTACTTGGTCCAATCTTCAACCCCGTTCTCTCGAATCCTGATTCTCCTGGCCTTTTGTAGTTTTGGATTTAGCCAACTGTTTGCTCAGGTGGATGTCTTTATCCAAGTACTGCCTCCTTATCCCGTCCAATTGGAAGCCTATACGGAAGATCTGACCAATATGGTGTTTACCGTTGTTCCCAATCCCGCTCCTTTGGAAGATACCGTAAGGCTTTATTTTGTGATTCAAGTCAGAGGTCCTAAAGGCATTACGGCCACAACCACTACTTTTGATCCCACTGAACCCACTTGGGTCGTCGTTCCCAATATGGGCATGTCGATGATTACTGGGATGGACATCGAAAATATGGAGTGGGAACAAGAAGAGGACATCTCTTATGGCGGACTGAGTGATGCGCAAATCAATAAGATTCAAGTCAATCGCGTTTTGCCAGAGGGCGATTACGAAGTTTGTTTGATTGCTTTTGATTTTGATCAGCCAGGGCGCGAAATTTCCAATGAATGCGATAATTTCTCCATTACCTTCCCTGAACGCCCCATTATTTTCCAACCTGCTGATCAAGAACAACTCATTGGCGTTGGTCCTCCACAGGTCAATATCAGTTGGTTCCCCATCGTCAGCCCTGACCCAGAGGTGCTCATCAATACCCGCTACACCCTCAAGATCGTTGATATGGAAGACAGCGATTTATTTAATCCCACAGAAGCCATGCAAGACCCTGGCACCCCCGTGATCATTGAGGAAGACGACATTGCCTTTACTTCCTATTTATTACAGGATATAGAATTGATCGATAGCCATCAATACGCTGTCCGCGTGACCGCCTATGACATCGAAAATCAAATTGCCTATCAATTTGGTGGACACAGCGAAGTCACCACGTTTACCTATCTCGAAGCCAATGCTACCTTTGGAGAGCGGGAAGGCGGCCCCATTCCTGACACCAGCACACTAGTTGGACCATCCATCTCCCCCCTTCGCATCAATTGGGAAACCACAGACGGCGGAAGTGGCGTAGAGATCATTCACGATATGGTAGAAACTCGAGCGGGGTATTTGGTGACGGTGGGTGAAACGTCCTCTGGGTCAACTGGACAAAAGGACGGTTATTTACTCATTCTAGACCCTCACAGTGGAGAAGAGTTGTACAAAAAACAATACGGTGGAGCTGGAAAAGACATTATGAAATCTGTGGTCGAATTGCCCAATGGCGATTTGATGATTGCGGGTTATTCCAATTCCAAAAGCCTCAGTAAAATGGATGGCTGGCTGATCAAAACGGATGCCAAAGGCAATCGCATTTGGGAAGAATTCTATGGTACTGCGGGTAAGGATGAATTCCATGAAATGGTGGTTTCGCCCTCAGATGCTTCTGTGGTAATCAGCGGTTATAAAAACGATCAAAAAGATGGAGACATTTGGTTGTTAAAGCTTCGGGAAAAAGACATCCGTTGGGAAAAGCAATTGGGCAAGGGTTACCTCAGCGAAGTCCAGGGATTATTGCCTAATGAGGAAGGGTATGCGCTCATGGGCACCCTAAAGGGGCAAAGACAGGTCTGGCTCATTGAAACCGATCAGGAGGGGAATATCCTGGGAAGTATTAAACGCTATGGCAAAGATCAGGAGGTCCTGGAGGCCAAAGACTTTATTCGTACCCAATCTGGAGGCTATGCCATTGCTGGTGCCAAGAAAAATCAGCCACAGGGCGATACGGATATGTGGTTGATGAAGTTGGACAAGGAGGGAAATACGGTTTGGGAAAATACCTATGGTGGAAGCGGCGATGATCAAGCAACTGGTTTGGTGCAAACCATGGATGGTGGTTTTGTGCTAATTGGCGGGACCAAATCCCATGATCCTGGCACTTCCTTTTCCAGCCTCCACCTGCTATCTACCAATACGGATGGAGAAGTTCGACAGTCAGGCACTCGAACCTATGGGGGGAATGAAGAAGACTACGGCAGCGCTATCATCCAATTGCGCAATAGCGATCTGGCAGTGGCGGGCGTCACCAATTCTAAGGAAAGCAATAATACCCAAGCTTGGTTGATCAATTTTGATAATGAGACGGATATGCAGCGATTTTTGCGGCAAAATGCTCCTGATTTGCGTTTTGCAGATCAAGTGAGTTTTATCGATAAAAGCAATCGCCCAGATGGGGTGCTCGACCCAGAAGAGACGGGTTATTTGGATTGGGAAGTGATCAATACAGGGGGATCAGACATACCATTGGGTTGTTTGATTTTGGAGGAACAGGAAATGATTACGGGGTTTTCCTATCAATTGGATCGCGAAGAACTCGATGCGATGAGCATACTACCTGGGGTCAATAATTTACGTATTCCTTTCACGGCAAGTAAAGATCTGCAAAGCGGTCGTTCTAAATTTAGATTGACTTTTCGATTGAGTTGCAGAGATTGGGAAAGTCAAAAATTGAGTTTTAATTGTAGTGGAAAAGCACCTATCGCCAATGCTAATCAAGCCCCCCAATACAGTATCAAAAGAACGGATGCTTTGGCCGATCAGGGCAATGACCTGGTCACTGATCAAGATACGGTAAGAATCTCCATGCGCATCACTGGCAATCAAGCCCTTTCTGAACAAGACCTCAATCTTCGCATTGAACCCGCTAGTTGCCAATGCCTTCCTCGAAAATTCAGTCGCGAGCTGGTCAATGGGCAGTACCAACATGATTTGTCCTTTACCATCCCCACAAAGGAAGGTAAAAAAACGATAGACTTACGCATATTTGACAAACGAGGCAATGTCATCGCCCAATCTGATCTTGTGGTTCGTCGCAAGTCTAGCCTCCATTTGGCTGCTATCGCACCTTCCTATCCTGACCTGCCCCAGCTCAATCAGCAAGCTCGTGACTTCACCGCGGCCTTGGAAAGCGATCATCTACAAAGTACCCTTTTTGATCAGGTCATTAGCATCAATCCAATGGATGATCAAGCTATCAAAACCTCAGACGTTCGCGCCACCTTTAAGCAAATCAAAGACCGTTTTGAAAACTTTGATAAGCCCCAACCCATCATTGATCGCGATATAGTCATTGTGTATATGGCCGTAAAGGGAAAAAAGGTTGGCAATCGCCTCCATCTCGTTCTACCTGATGGCGAAAGTCTGGACTACGAAAACCTATTTGTTGAATACCTCCAAAGTCTCAATTGTCGCCGCATGCTCTTTCTGGATATCCATCCCATGCCTGGTCAGACAGGGCTAGAAGAACTCATTGCAGATATCAATAGCCGCCAAAAGCAGATGACTATCCTCAGCCTCTGTCAATCCAATAATACCAACCTAGCGGATAACTACCTGGCGCCCTCTATTCTCAAAGCCTTCACGGATCGAAGTACGCAAAAGGCTGACGCTAACGGAGATGACCATGTGAGCGTTCGCGAATTATTTGCCTATATCAAAAGAAAGCTACCAGAGCAGGAGGCTGATGGCTTACAAGTATTTCCTGGTAGCATCGCTGATTTGACGGCTGCCAACGATGGAAGCTTGGATCTTTACTTATTCAAATAACTAAGACGCGGGCTGCCCTGTCTGACTCCCCGCCAAAGCGGGGTCAGTCCAACAATGCTTGTGGGCTTACTGATCAATCTAAAAAATAAAAAGTTCGCTCCTGCTCATCAAAAGGATAAACGGGAAGTTGGGAGAGCCAGTCGTAGAGCTCCTTGGGGTAGGGGAGAAGGGCGATGCCATTAGGGTGATAATACATCAGATTTCCCTTTGGCGAAAAGCGGACAATGCCCGCAGCACCGTCCATATCTAGTGTAGCCAGGGCCTGGCCTTTGTGATTCCAAAGCTTAGAGCCTCCCTCAATAGAACGGGTGAGGATGTATTTGCCATCTGGCGAATAATCAGCACTGAGGACTTCAGAGAAATGCTCAATTTGAAAAAGTGCTTTTCCCTCTTTATTCCAGACGTAAACCAAATTATCTTTTCCATAGGTCAAAAAGGCTTGGGCATCAGGACGGAGGGAAACATTTCTTACTGCTCCTGAGTGCGGTAGGGTTTTCCATTTTTGGCCGTTCTTTCGCCAGATAATGGCGGTTTGATCTTCTGATATCGTAATGATTTTATCCGTACCAGGAAGATAAAGCGCTTTATTGACGCGATCTTTGTGATTAAACTGAGCCAGTAATTGGCCGCGTCGCTTTCTGATCTCTGCTCGTGAATCTGTAGTAATCAGGAGTTCCTGTTGATTATTGGAAAAGTCAACACTTTGTAGGCTGGCCTCCAAGGCCCATTGCGCTTGCACATCTCCTTCAATCGACCAAATTTTCATGCTGTCATAGCAGGAGGTAAACAGATAGCGATTATTGGGAGAGAAACCACTATACCCCAGATTTTTCTGATGTTTTAATACGCGTCTTTCATCGTTTTGAGGACTTCGAAATTGTTCCCCGTTTTGATAAGCCATAGGGACGAGACTGGCAGCATTTCCACCAATAGTCAACACGTACTGATTATTCGTAGAATAGTTTACATAAAAAATCCCCTCTACATGCCTGGCTCGGCCAACCTCCTGACCTTTTAAATCCCAGAAAAAGACTTCTGAACGATTTTGGGAATTGGAATAGGTCGCTACCTGCTGATTATCGGGAGAAAATAAGGCACGAGGATATGTCTTCATATCCACATCTATATCGATATAGCTGCCTTGGCGATTCCAAAGCTTGATGCCACTGCGAGCATAGGTGATGAAATGCGCTTCATCATTGCTGGATATAAAATTGAGGACACCGTTTTGTTGAACTTCCCAAAATGGAGTGCTTGGCGCTTCCCAAAAATAAACCGCATTCTCTTTTGAGATTTGGAATTTATTACCAGAAGCACTTAAAATACCCCTGGGCTGATTCATAAAAGCCGCTGCATTGATCTCGTCTTTGTGTTTGGCTAGATAAGCCAGTAGGTTTCCATTGAAATCCTTGAGATAGAGTTTTTCATCATTCCCGCAAGTGAGAAAAGCATTGTCGTTGGGAGGTGGGGTAAAGTAAACATTATTGGCCAAACCTCTTTCGTATTGATTATCCGTACTTAGCTCCTCCAATCCTCTTAGCACTGATGGAGTAATTAAGGTTGCACTTTCATCCATCCCCACCAAAGCTGTATACCTATTGGGTGCCGTTCGTATAATATCCTCAGAAAAAGGATCACTTCCTGCATTGGTGACCAGGGGGCTAAAGCCATATGGATCAAATGTCCAGCGCATCAATTGGGTTCCTTTAAAGGCCAAAACGCTTTGATCTTCCACCCATTCTTTTTGCTCTTGGTTGTAAATAGGACTAAAGACCGCATTACTCACATAAGCATCTACTTCCTGACGGTGGACAAGACTTCCATCCAACACCCTTCTGACTTCCAGTTTGCTCGATTTAAAATCTCCTGAATAAGAAGCGCATAGGAAGTAGGGTTCTTCTTTTGCAAAAGAGGCCGCTGCAATACTTTGATCACAGGAAATACAAAACTGTTTTTCGCCTTGGAGATTCCAAATACAGGCTTTTGAATCAATAGACGCCGTCAGTATCTTTTGCCCATCTGGCGAATAAGCCACTGCACTGATCGCTCGATCGTGTGGAAGAGTGTGTAATAATTGTCCATCTATATTCCAAAGCTTGGCCTGACCCGATTTTGAACCCGTGAGCAGCGTTTGCCCATCTGGAGCCAGATCAATATGAAGAACGATGTCTTCGTCTGGAAGTACAATAGCTGAATTGGGATTGTCCAAAGACCATATTCGAACGGTACTATCTTTGGAGGCTGTAATAAATTGGTTTTGATTAGGATCTGCTTTGATGTCCAAAATCGCATCTCGATGACCATTAAAAACGCTTTTCAAAAAAACGCCTTCCCAAGGATTGACCAAGCCATAATATAAGTCCACAATCAGATCATAGAATATAGGGTCTCTGGGTTCCTGGTCATTGGCCAGTGCCTCTTTGAGTAGCAAAATGGCATTGGTCGTATTGGCCTCCTCGATTTCTTGTCGCGCCAATATGGTCAAGCGTCTGGTTTCGGAAAGCTTTCGCTGTGTGGCCTCTGCCTTTTTGGCAATTACCGCCGCCTTTTTCTCTAATAAGATGCGCTCCTTGGTTTGAAACAAAGAATCGTTACTCTTTTCCAAGGCCAATTGAGAGCTGAGCAGCGAATCCTGCTTGCGCACCAATTCATCACTCTTTGAAATGGCAACATCTTTAAGACTATCTGCCCGATGCTGTTCGGCCAAAGCCTCATTTCTCGCCCTATCTGCTGCATCCCTTTGCTGAATCGCCCAAAAAGAGGCAATCATGGCCACAAAAAACAAGCTAAAACCCAATCCCGCCAGCATGATCGCCCGTCGCCGCTTCCGCCGCTCCTCTTCCAAACGTGCCTGCTCCTCCTTAATCCGCTGCTCCGCCAAGGTCCGCTCTTCCTCCTGCCGCCTTTTCTCATACCGCGCCAAGATAGGCTCCACCAAAGTATCGTGGCTGATCTCATAAGTAATCCCCAATCGCGTATTCTCTGGTCGAATCAATCGACTTTCTAATAATAACTGCAACAAATCCTCATCTATCTCATAGGTATTGCGCACTACCGCATCCGCTATCGCCACCCTTCGCTTATCCATGATCAAGCCTTCCTCCAGCAGCCGCTGTGCTGCCAAGCGCCTATCTTCCTCCTGAATGGCATCGACCCGATTGTCGTAATAATTCTTGATGATGTTATTAATCCCTTCCTCACCGCCCAGGAAATTGGGCAGCACCACCACATTCTTCTTCCCCATTTGCTGCTGCTTCAAAACCATTTGCTCCAAATGCTGACAAACGATTTGCAATTGAAAGGACTCAATTTCCTCTCGCTCATCACTCAATTGCTGAAGTATGGTGCGAACCGTTTGCGGGTCGTATTGAAAGGGGGCCGTTGTGTATGCCTGATCGTTGGCAATCGCGGGTTGGATAATGGCATCCTTAGCAGCTTTTTGTTGGAGAGGCCGAAGCTCAAAGCGATTGTGCAAAATCTGAGGAATATCCTTTGACATCTCATTCAGGGCACTCAAGCGATCCGAGCGAATGGAGAGAATAATGCGAATATCTGTTGGCTTGTACCAATACAACTGCCCGCTGCGCTCTTCTTCCGACAGTGCGTTGAGCCAATCCTCAACTTCTTCAGGAGGGTCTTTGCTAATGAGAGCGGCTAGTTGCTGCGTAAAGACTTCCCGATCTGCGGGCAGGTGATTAAAAAATTCTTCAAACTGATCAATAATGAAAACGGGTGTTGCGCCGTCTGGGAAATTACAGCACTTAACTTTTTCCCACAAACTAGCTGTAGTGGAACAAGGCAATTGTCTATCCCCCATATAGGGAGCCAGTAAAGCCTCAATTTGATCGAGCGGGCGAGTGGAGACATCCTGAAAACGCAAGGGTAGGGGTAGGGCATTAGCCTCTTCCAAAAGTGGCGTCAAGCCCGCGTTGAGCAAAGAACTTTTTCCAATCCCAGATTTCGCAAAAAGCACGACCAGTCGCTCTACTCTGACCAAACGGAAAAGATCACGCGCCTCTCGGTCCCTGCCAAAAAAGAGCTTCCGCTGATTGGGGCGAAAGGCCCAAATCCCAGGGTAGCGTACATGTTGACTGGATGGACTCATATCAGCACTTATGCGTTTTTGATCAAATAGTCAAAAATCCATTCCTTTAGCGATTCGGCAATGGCCTTAAAAGCATCGTCTGCACTATTCCAAAACATACTTTTCACGGGCTTGCTTCCCCTTGGAGCGGGTAAGACCAAAGGCGCATTGGCCAGGGGCGTTTCTTCCCAAACACAACTGCGA
Organism: Bacteroidota bacterium; assembly: GCA_038529855.1. GTDB lineage: Bacteria > Bacteroidota > Bacteroidia > Chitinophagales > Saprospiraceae > JBCBDH01. Next base: position 10,901 of record JBCBDH010000083.1, read on the forward strand.
ATGATAATCGGAATATAATCAATCTCTTTTTGGCTAATCACTTGCCATTGATCCTGAAAGTTCTCATCAGCCAACAAATCACTGCTGAGTAAAGGCAAGACCAAATCGGCCTTTTCCAAGGCGGATTGGCTAGACTCCGCCGTCACTTCGCCTCCCTCAATCAAACCCCTATGCCATATATTCACATAATTCTTTTGCGCCAAAAACTGAATATATTTAAGCAGTTCTGTTCGATAGTCTTCATCCTTTTTGGCGCATAACAAAACCAGGTTCAAGGCTTTCTCTGGCGCCTCTGGGTCACCGCCCTGATTCCCAAAAGCTGCTTGATGGCGCCTTTTCAATTCTTCGACAAAAGCGGGTATATCATTGTCGATAAAACGAAAGCGAAAGGCGCTACTAAAAAACTGCTCAGTGGGCTTGGTGATAGAAAAAGGCCCTTTACTAGGCGTATACAAACCAATATTATCCTGTAAATTAAAACTGTCCAGCAAAAGCCTTAGGTGCCACTCTTCATAATTAAAACCCAATAACAAATAAACCTTCTCCCGATCAAATTCGCTGGTGATTTTGGTCGGAATACGCGGCTTCTTCTCCATGATCTTTGACGTAAATTCAATCTGATCCTGCTCCGTAACGATCACTGATTTATAGTCCTTATTTAAATCGCCAAAAATATTGTAAATGATGCATTGCTCCTCTTCAGCTTCTTCAATGTCCTTTTCCGCATCCTTTTTGAAGTGGTAATAGCCCGCTACATACTCCTTATTCGCCTGCTCAAAAGCCTTGCGAATCAAATCGTCTGGATTGGTATTGATGATCAGGTAAAAAGGCAAAGCGGCCAAATCGAGATGCAACTGACTCACCTCCGCATACTTTCGAAAAAAATCCTGGGCCAGATAAGCTGGCTGGGTGGGAATCATATTGGGAATGGTGAGGTAGCGCTGGGCGATATACCTCAAATTGCTATCTTCTTTGGCTTCAAATTCTATTTCTTTTTCCTTGAGGGTCTTGGCCAATTCCTGAGCAAAAGCATTGGCAAGTGGCCAGGCTTTTCCGCCTTTTTGTAAGGTACTAGTAGCTGGCCCCAAAAGTAGGATACACACCTTTTGTTCGATGGCATTGATTAATTGGGTCCATTGGTCTTCGGTCATGGAGCTTATGCGCTTATTTCATAGGGAAAAAACAAAAAAATGGGAGGAAAACCAAATTTTCGCCTATAGTGTCGGAGTAACTCCAAGTTACTCCGACACTTAGGCGGCCCCACTTAGGCGGCCCTAGCCAAGCACCAAGAGCTGCCATTTATCCCCCCTTCCCCCATATAAAGGACGCAGCATTTATGAAATTCCATAAAGAAAATCCAAAAAATTACTGCAATTAGGAAGAATTTATCTCTTAATCAATTGACTTCCAATAGTTTAAAAAATTAACGCGCTACTGAAATATTTACCTCTCGATAGCTCGGTGCCCCCAAATCCAAACTGCGCTGTGAAGGCACTGAACCCCCAACCGAAAGCCTAAACTGCCCTGGCTCCAAAATCGCCTCCCCCGCTTCATTGATCAACATTAAATCCTTCGTCTGAACCGTAAACTGAACCTGCTGAGAAGCACCAGGGGCCAAGCTAAGTCGCTGAAAACCCTTCAAGGCATACTGCGGAACCTCCACGGAGGCATCCAAATCACTGATGTACAACTGAACCACCTCTTCCGCTTCATACTTTCCATCATTACTCACCTCTACAGTCAAGGTCGTACTTTCACCAGAGCGGAGGCTCGTATTGGAGACTTGGGGTTCGCCGTAGCGGAAGGTGCTATAGCTAAGGCCAAAACCAAAGGGAAACAGCGGCTCGCCTTTGAAGTAGCGATAGGTGCGATTGGTCATGGCATAGTCCTCATAGGGAGGGAGGTCCTCCAGAGAGCGAACGAAGGTGACGGGGAGCTTGCCAGAAGGGACGGAGCGGCCAAATAGGGCATTGCCTACAGCTAAACCGCCTTGCTCACCTGGATACCAGGCAAAGATCAGGGCATCAGCTAATTCATAAACTTCTGGGCAGGTGATAGCAGAACCGCCTGTAAGAACGACGATGAGTTTTTTTGATTTTTCTCGGATGACTTTAAGAAAGTCAATCTGATTTTGAGGAAGACCGATTTCTTGGCGGTCGCCAAAATAATTAGACATAATGGACTCGCCTTCCTCGCCTTCGATCAATTGGGAAATACCCACACAGGCAATAGTCACCTCAGACCTGGCGGCTACATCGGAAAACCAATCCATAGGGTTTCTATTTTTTTCGTCTAGCAGTGCGCCTTGACGGTATTTGACAGAGGTTTGTGGGCTGACATTGGCGACGACGCCTTCCAGGATGGTTTTTAAATCTTCGCTGACGCCATAGTAATTGGCCAGTAGGGCTTGGGTATGGGCAGCAGTAGGACCTGTGACAAATACGCTGGGAACATTGGGATCAAGCGGTAGGGCATTGTCTTTATTTTTGAGGAGTACTAGAGATTTCTCAGCGGCTTCCAAACTTAGGTCGATGTGTTCTCTTTTTCTAATCCAGGAGACCCCTATGGTATCAAAAGGAACAGTACCAAGTGGATCGAATAGGCCAAGGCGAAAACGGGTGGGG
>JBCBDH010000083.1:13534-14299 GCA_038529855.1 Bacteroidota bacterium
GACTTTTTCAGAGGTTAAGCCCTGTGCTACAGATTTTACGAGTTCTGGATAGGTACTTCCGCAGTTGAGGTTGGTGCCGTTATTGAGGGCTAGGGCAGCGGCAGCAGCTGGGCTATCACTTATTTTGTGGCCTTGATAAAAGTCAACGATGGCCCAACAGTCAGATACATAATAGCCTTTGAAGGCCCATTTTTTTCTCAATATTTCTTGCATCAAATAGGGGTGAGCACAGCAGGGAATACCATTAGTACGATTATAAGCACCCATTACGCCTTCAACTTTGGCTTCTGTCACCAAAGCTTCGAAGGCAGGTAGATAGGTTTCCCATAAATCCTTCATGCCGATAACAGCATCAAACTCATGGCGAAGTTTTTCGGGGCCATTGTGTACAGCATAGTGCTTAGCCATTCCAGCGGCTTGCAAATATTTGGGGTGGTCACCTTGCAGGCCCTCTACAAAAGCTACCCCAATTCGAGAAGTCAGAAAAGGATCTTCTCCGTAAGTCTCCTGTCCGCGGCCCCAGCGTGGATCGCGAAAGATATTGACATTGGGGGTCCAAAAGGTCAGTCCCTGATAGCGATCTCTCAGACCATTGGCAATAGAGACATTGTATTTGGCACGGGCTTCCATCGAAATCGCTCGGCCAATTCGATAAATTAAGCTTGTATCAAAAGTTGCGGCCAGGCCAATGGCTTGTGGGAAAACAGTGGAGCGTCCATTTCGGGCTACACCGTGTAGGCATTCATTCCACCAATTGTATTCTGG
>JBCBDH010000084.1:0-14135 GCA_038529855.1 Bacteroidota bacterium
ATTGGGTGCAAGAAATTGACTAAATACAGACTAAATATATTCAAACCTAAGTCCACTATTCTTAGTTGATACTAACAACAAAAGAAATTGGATATGGATCGTCCCATGATAGGTATTGGTATCATTATCGAAAACGAAGCTAATCAAATCCTAATTGGCCAGCGACTTGGCAGCCATGCAGATCAAGCCTTTTCTATACCTGGTGGACATTTGGAACTGGGAGAAACCTTTGAAGAGGCCGCAATTAAAGAAGTACTTGAAGAAACCAGCATGACCATATTTGATCCCAAGGTCATTTGCGTTACCAATAACTTGCGAACTTACTGGAGCGAACAAAAGCATTACATTTCCATTACCCTCTATACCAATCGCTTTGAGGGCGTACCCAAGATCATGGAACCAGATAGATGTGCCTCCTGGCAATGGGTCGATCCTCGTGCCTTGCCGCAGCCCCATTTTGATGCCAGTGAATTTTCGGTAGAATGCTTCCTAAAGCAGCAGTTTTATATTCCCAATCAAGCGGGGGCCCAGTTGAGGGCGATGCAGCGATAAATAAGGAAAAATAGATAGACGAGCGTCTGCCGCTGAGGAGAGAAAAGGCTCGGAGCGATTCAAGCTCACTCCGAGAACTCTAATTATTTCTTATTATAGACAAATTCGTAATACATGTACAATACGTGATCCCCCTCGTCCATCAAATTCATTGACTTTAAAGTCTCTTCTGTACCTTCTATCCAGATATTGCCAGAGCTGTAAAAGCTAAAGTCGCTTGGATTACCCTCATAGCTGCTATAGCTCTTCATCGTCATAGAATTGTCCTCTAGAATAAAAGGAAAGGTAAAAGCAAAACCTTGTTCTGCCACCGTGACGGTCAAATTTTCGCCATTGATCGCATAGGTTCCGTCCAGAACGTCGCCATCCATGGTTACTTTCACGGCATTACCGCTGGTGATTTCGATTTCTGTATCTCCTTCGACGATCTCGTCATCTTCAAATACATCAACAGACTCCTCTGTAATAAAAGTAGCAATTTCGGCAGCTGTCATCTCCACAACAGTACCATTCTCAAATTTCCATCCGCTGATGTCGGTCTTGTTTCGCAAGGTGGAAAAAGTAAATACATCACCCGTCTCTACAGACAATACATCATCCTCTTTTGAGCAACTGGTCATCAAAAAGGCAATAGCGACCAAGCTCAAGCATAAAGTTCTCATATTCATTATAGCTGATTATTTAGTTAAAATAAATTGACTTCAACATGACGGCGAAAATCATGCCCATTCTTTGATCTTCATGGGTTACCAGTACATGCGAATGAGGACTTGGGGAGTGCGTAGGAGTAAGACTTTATTGAGGGGGTAAATTTCTGGGCTATTGGTATCCTGGTCGATGTCCTCCAAAAAGAAATGGCGGGATAGGATGTTTTCTCGATTGAGGAGATTGAGCCATTGGAGGGCAAATTCTGTTTTAATGCGGCTCTTTTTGAATTGAGGCATAAAGCGAATGCCAACATCCAAACGGCTATAGTAGTCTAGTCTTTGGCGATTGAAATCGCCATATAGGATTTCGTAATAAGTTTCATTGGTCTGTTCATCAAACTCTTGGATAACATCCACTGCCTGGGAAAAAGGCAGCCCGCTACGATATTGGTAAGTAAGCGAGAAGGTCCACTTTTTGTATTGCCAATTGGTGATCAAGCTGAGTTGGTGTCTTTGATCATTGGAAGCGGGAAAATCTCTCTCTGCGAGTTCTGGAAAATTGTAAATCCCACGGCTGAGCGAATAATTGAGCCAGCAGTTAAATTGCCGCCAGCGCTTTCTGACCAACAAATCCATCCCTGTGTTGATGGAATGGCCCGTCGAGAAACCAAAAACATTGCCCTGTCCTCTAAAGGCGGGCGATAAGGTACTCAAGCCATCGACCCTGTTGTAGTAAGCTTCTACATCCACCAGCCAACCCGCACGCTGAAAAACCAAGCCTCCAGACAATTTTTTGGCTTCCTGCAATTCCTCTTCTTCAAAACCATTCAGTACCCATATCTGATTATTTTGGGCCAGCTCATTATCGCCAAACTCCTTGAGTTGACTGACGTATTGCTGCAATATGCCTGCGGAGACTTTGAGTTTGACTTGTTGATTGAGGGCATATTGGAGGTTGAGGCGAGGGGAAAAAGCCCAGCTTTCACTTTCCTGATAATAAGTACTGCGCCAGCCCAGATTGATGAGTAAGTCCTTCTTTTGATGTTGAAAAGCTCCAAAGATATTGTGAAAACGGCCTCTCTGGCTGTAGATATCTTCCCAGGCTTCCTCAAAATCTGATTCGAAATTTAGGTTGAGGTTTACTTCTTTTTGATTGTAGATATAACCCAACTGCATGTTCCATGTTTTGGAAAGCAGAAAATCGTTCTGCAAAGAAAACTGATGATCGGCAATATCATTATAGGTGAGGTTGAAGATAGAAGAGCGATCTTCCTCTAGATTGAATATCTCGTACAAGGCATTATTGTCATATAGTGATCGGCTAAATTGGATTTGTTGCTGCCATTTGGGCCTAAGCGTAGTATGTAGCGATAAACTAATGGCCTCCGTATTTGAGATTACGTCATCTCTTGTGGTTATTTCATCCTCAATTAGTTCAGCGGTAAAGTTAAATTCATTATAGGACTGAAGCCAACTGGCCTTGAACAGGATATTCTTTGTTGGTCGAAATAAAAGCTTGGCATTCCAATCTTCGTAATCCAGAACCTGATTGCTGGAAGGATTATCCGATTCATCATCGACCCGCGTCGATTGGAAAACCTTTTCTGTGTAACTGTTGAGCGTAGGAGACTGAAACAGGTTGTACAGTGTTTTTCGGCCAGAAGCCAATACCGATAGCTTTTTGGAAACAATAGGAACCTGAACATAGCCATGAGCTTCCGAAAAAGTACTCCCCAAGCCTCCATGCCACTGCTCTGGCAAAGAATCGTTTAGCGAAATATCGATCACCCCACCTACCCGCTGATCATAGGATGGCTCTGATACCCCCTTAAACACTTTCACCTGATCGACGACAAAGGGATTGATTGAAGAAACCATCCCAAAAATATGTCCCGAACCATAAAGTGGCGTTCCCTCCCATAGAATGAGTTGATGATCTGATGTTCCTCCTCGTATTTGAATGTTTCCCGCAGACTCGTCTACACTGTTGACACCAGGAAGTAATTGTACGGTCTTTAATACATCCTGTTCGACCAGCGAGTGTTGTTGGTTTAATTGGCTGTAGTTTAGATGATTTTCACTGTAACTTCCTCCCTCTGTAATACCATTCAGCAGATAGTCTTTGACGATAATCTCGCTGGTCATCATGTTCAAATCAATCGCTAGTGGATAAGCTGGACAATCGCTGCTGTCCATCTTTTGTATCATGGTCTGATGGGCCACATAGCCCAAATAGCTGATGCGGATTTGTTGGTTTTTATAGCCCTTAAAATCGAATTCGAAATAGCCTTCTTCATTGGTCAAAACCCCCTGCTGGCTATCAAGTAAGGCAATACTGGCAAAGGGAAGAGCCATTCCCGTCTCCTGATCTACCACGCGACCACATCGACGATGCTGGCCAGGTGGAGGCAGGTACAAAAGGATGGTTTGCTCCTCTCTTTGGTAAGCCAAAGGGGTATGGAAGAGGATTTGATCAATGGCATCATCACTGGGGGTGATGCTTCCGCTAAATTGATATTGGGCGAGGAGTTGAGGATCAAAATTAAAAACCAGCGGGCTATTTTTTTCCAGTGCTTGAAAGACCTCTTGGAGCGGGGCCTGATCAAATTGCAGTAGCCTGTCCTGACCCATAAGCGAAACAAGGCCCATAGCAGACAGCCACAATACTATTCCCACCTTCAAAGACGTCAAGGAGTTATTCATAAATTTTGATCAGCGCTTATCTCATCATCAAATTACTGGAGAGATAACGTCTAATCAACTCATTCTGTATAGCTGATGGTCACCTCTTTTTGATCTGGGCTTATCGAATAGTCTAAGCCCATAGGCAAACAAATGGCTTTTAGGGCGGCCTCTAGATTCTGGTGTTTGAATTCGCCTTTAAAAGAGCGTTGGGATACACTGTGCTTTACCTGGATATCAAATTGTCGCTCCAATTCTTTAAAAACAGCACCTAAATCCTCTTCCTCAAAACGGGATACGCCTTTTGACCAAAGCGGTTCTTCCAAGTTCATACTATCTTTAGCCTGTAGTTTTCCATCTATCATTTGCACTGATTCCTTCGCCTCCAAAACCACGTCCTCCCCCTGATGGCTCACTCGTACCCGCCCTTCATAGCAAGCTACTTCAAGGCGCTGCCCCCAGGTTCGGACATTAAAACGCGTCCCTAGAACCCGAATCGCACCATTGTCTGTACTTACGATAAAAGGTACACCTTTTTCTACATCAAAAAAAGCCTCTCCAGTCAATTTTATATTTCGATTACTTGACCAATCGGCTGGCTGATAGTCGATCTGGGAGCCATCGTTGAGCAAGACTGTGGAGCCTGCTGGCAATTGGATCTGCTCATTTTGGCCATTAGAGGCGAATACTTGAGTGGTGGAGGGAGGGCGCAAAAATAGATAGGCCACGATTAATAATAAAAGGCTGGCGGCAATACTTGCTAGCCATCGAATGGGCAAACTTCTGCTTTTGGCCACTTGTTTGGGGGGATATTGCTGGCGAAAACGGGCATAGGCCGCTTCTTCATCCATCGTTTGCGTATCCAGGCTATCGGTAGCATGGATCAATTTTTCCAATGCTTCCAGCTCCCCACTTTGTCGAAGTGCGTCCAGTTCTTCCTGACTGATTTTGCCTTCCAGCCATCTAGCGTATAATGTATTTTTATCCTCCATAAAAAATCACTTGTGTGGGTCAACGAAAGCTCCATTTAAGAACTATAACCGCATAAGGCAGACCGACCCTACTCTTTTTGAGCTATTTTTTTCAAACTGCTTAAAGCTTTGTGCATTCGTTTTTCAATGGCTTTAACACTCAATTCCAAGCGTTCCGCAATTTCCTTATAAGTTAAGCCATCGACCCTACTCATCAAAAAAACCGTTCGCTGCGTATCGGGTAATTGATTGATCGCTTCTACGAGGCGTTGGCGAAACTCCTCCTGTTCCAATAAAAATTGGGGGTCTTCATTGCTTCTTTGGCTATGCCCTCTTTGCTCAAATTTCAAAACCACCTTTTGGTGAGCCTGCTGATTGAGAAAGCGATTATTGGCTACAGTGTAAAGAAATGATTTAGCTTTTTCTACTGGTACTTTTTGGCAATTCTCCCAAAGCTTTCCAAAGGCTTCCTGGGCCAAGTCCTCCGCCCGCTGCCAATCTCCACATTTATAATACAGAAAATTGCGCAGCCGCTTAATGGTAGCTAAGTAAATGGCCTTGAAGGTGGCTTCCTGACAAGTCGAATCAGACATTTGGGTTTCAGCTTAGGATATGGACGAATGGAGCCGTCTTTAGCCCACAAGATAAAAATCATTATCCATCTCGATTCAATTTTTTTCAAAAAGCGGTAGGGTAGGATCACCTTGGCCTGTTCTACTCATAAATCGGGAAGGGAATAAGCATTCAATTATTCAACAGATTACAAAACAGCCAATCAATGAAAAAAAGTATCACTTTTCTTTTTGGACTTCTACTGACCAGTGGCTTATTTGCTCAACAGTATTACGACTTCCTGGGCAGTGGACACGATCGCGGCATCACCGTCACGACCAGTCACAATGCCGATGACGAAAGCAATGGCGATAAATCGGTAGATGGATTTCCTATTGATGATCCAGTATTGCTCAGCGATGCTTCGCGCTTTTTGGCCCAGGCAACGATGGGCTATGATTACGAAACCATACAAATGGCCGCAGCTATGGGTTTTGAAGCCTGGCTGGACGAGCAATTGGCCATGCCTCGCACAGACTTCCTGGGAGCTATGTACAGAACGCAGGTGGATATGGGCGAAGGAGAAGACTTTGGTGGATTTGATCTATTTCTAGGTACTTGGTGGGAAATGGTACTCAAGTCGCCAGAATCGCTTCGCCAGCGGATTGCCTATAATTTGAGCCAAATCATGGTCGTCTCTGGTTTTGGAAGTGATTTATTTGAAGATTTTGGGGCGCTTTCTGTGGTTTATTATAATGTCCTGAACAGAAATGCCTTTGGCAATTATCGGACCCTATTGAGCGAAGTAAGTCAAAATCCTTCGATGGGAATCTACCTGAGCCATTATGCCAATCCCAAATCCGATCCAGCCAATAATATCCATCCAGATGAGAACTACGCTAGGGAGGTCATGCAACTTTTTTCCATTGGTTTGTACGAGCTCAATAACGATGGAAGCCAAAAGTTGGATGCCAATGGCCAGGTAATTCCCACTTATGACAATGACGATATTCGCGAGTTTGCCAAGATATTTACGGGTTTTGGCAATGGTAGCCCAGGAGGTAGCTGGGGGACTTTGGAAGAGGGGGATGCGGCTGAAATCGCTTTACATCCCATGAAGATGTATGAGGAATGGCATGAGCAAGGCGAAAAAAAATTGCTCAATGGGCAGATCGTTCCTGCTGGGCAGACAGGGATTCAAGACTTTGAAGCAGCTATGGATAATCTCTACAATCACCCCAATGTTGGACCCTTTATCGGTAAGGCTATGATTCAGTTTTTGGTCAGTGCAAATCCAAGTCCAGCTTACATCGACCGAGTAGCTACGGCATTCAACAGTGGGCCAGGAGGGCGAGGCGATATGGGGGCTATGATCAAAGCCATTTTACTGGATGAAGAGGCGCGTAGCTGTCAGCCACTACAAAATCCTACTTCAGGAAAGCTTAGGGAGCCAGTCATTCGGCACATGGGATTTCTCAAGGCTTTCAAACCGCTATTGGTCGAGGAACCAGCTATCTTTTTTAACAGAGAGGGAGAATGGTATGCCAATACGGGTCAAATGCCCATGTTTGCCAATAGCGTATTTAATTTTTACCAACCCACTTTTCAACCCAATGGCCCAATTGCCGCTCAGGATTTAGTGGCCCCTGTTTTCCAAATTCATAATTCTTCGACTTCGGTCGGCTTTATCAACCAAGTCAATAAATGGACCTTTGGATTTGCGCCATTTGGCTATATCCCCTTGCAGTTTGACATTGTTGATGAGCAGGAACTAATAGAAGATGATCGGGCTTTAGTAGAGCGATTAAATGTCCTACTGGCTTGTGGTCAATTATCAGAGTCGACTAAAAACATCATCGTTAATGCACTTTCTTCGACAGATATCGAGGAAGATAAATTCAACTTAGCCCTTTATCTGATACTCATTTCCCCTGATTATGCCATCCTCAAATAATCGTTCATAAGCATTTATCAATCCTCTTCGATCAACTATTAAAGCAATAATTTATGTGTTCAACTAATAAAATGAATCGACGGAAATTTTTGGGAACAGCAAGCTGCGCAGCCATTGGTACCACTACTTTCTTTTCAACCCTTTTCAACCTCGGCATGGCCAATGCAGCCGCTTCTCGCGCCATCAAAGAATCTGGAACAACCAATAATGGCTATAAAGCACTGGTTTGTATCCTACTGGCAGGGGGTAATGATTCTTTCAATATGCTCGTGCCAACAGATGCGGACGGCTATGCCGCCTACACTGCCACCCGCTCCAATCTGGCCCTGGCCCAAAATACCCTATTACCACTCAATCCCCTAGTTGGCAATCAACCCATGCTGGGACTTCATCCAGCCATGCCTGAGGTACAACAGCTTTTCAACAGCGGCCAAGTGGCCATGATCTCCAATGTAGGCACCCTCGTACAGCCTACTACCAAGACCCAATTCCAAAACGGCGCTGTCACGCTGCCTCTTGGCCTTTTCTCCCATGCCGATCAAATCCAGCAATGGCAAACCTCCGTCCCCCAAAGTCGTTCGGCCTATGGCTGGGGTGGCCGTATGGCAGACATCTTACAAAGCATGAATGCCAATCAGGATATTTCGATGAACATCTCCCTCTCAGGAAGAAACGTCTTTCAATCTGGAAATCAAGTGGCAGAGTACACCATCCGACCAAGTGGAACGGGAAGTATTGGGATAGATGGCTACAATGGGACAGATATGTTGGATCAAATCAAAACAACGGCAGTCAAGAATTTGATGGAGCAGCAGTACACGGATATGTTTAAATCAACTTATGCCAATGTCGTTTCCAATGCGCAATCAACCCACGAGATGTTTAGCACTGCCGTTGGAAATATAAACCTCAACACCAATTTTTCTCCCTCCTATTTGTCCCAAAGCCTCAATATGGTCGCTAGAACCATAGCCGCCAGGGATACCCTCAATGTATCTCGTCAAACCTTCTTCATCACCTTTGGTGGATGGGATCATCACGATGAAGTGCTGAATATTCAAAATACAATGCTTGGCGTGGTGAGTAAGGCCCTAAATGAATTTAACTCAGCCATGGTAGAGCTGGGTTTGAGTAATGAAGTGACGACCTTCACCATCTCCGATTTTGCCCGTACGCTGACCTCCAATGGCAATGGTAGCGACCACGGCTGGGGAGGAAATGTATTGGCGATGGGCGGATCAGTCAAGGGGGGACAAATCTATGGAGAATATCCTTCGCTGGCTTTGAACAACTCACTGGATGTAGGAAATGGTGTCTTGATTCCCACCCTTTCGACAGATGAGTATTTTGCGGAATTGGCCCAGTGGTTTGGCGTATCCAACAGCAGCCTTCAGGATATCTTTCCCAATATTCTCAACTTTTACACGCCTAGCGCTACACCGCCTATTGGCTTTATGCAGATTTAATTTAAAGAATTCCCTGAGGCTTGCTTTGAGGTAAAACAAGCTGCTTTAGCAGTACCAATTGTGATCCCCTTGGGCTATGCCTCAGCGAAGTTCATTCTTCTTCCTCAACTCAAAAGATATTAATCATGTATCCAAAGATATTATTTACGCTAATATTTGCTATTTACTTCATCCAGCTACAAGCCCAGTGCGTCGACCCCAATGCTAGTATCTGGGAAGACACCTGGCAGTCCTGTCAAGTATCCGATAGCCCTAATCCCGCGAGGGGAGAAGGGCATTGGATACAATACGATTTTGGAGAAAACTATGCGCTTTCCACTTCCTACATCTGGAATACCAATGCTAGTGGGGAATCCGATAAAGGATTTCGGAATGTAGTCGTCGATTATTCTGTAAATGGAGAGGAGTGGAATGAACTGGGAACTTATGAATTTCCTCAGGCACCAGAAACTGCTCGCTATGGCGGTTTTCAAGGTTTTGACTTTGAAGGAGTAAGTGCCCGCTATGTACTGATCACGGCTATCGACAATTGGGGACATGGCTCTTGCTATGGCCTGGCGGAGGTCAAATTCAACCTCAAACCCATCCAAGAAATCTTTGAACTCCCTTGTGAGGAGCTGCCCTGTGATGAGGAATGCCGCGCGCCAGAGCGGGCTGCAGCTTTTGTCATCCTTCCCTTTGAGGCGCTATTAATTTGGGAAGATACAGATTTGGCAACCAGCTACACGGTTCGTTATCGGTTGGAGGAAGGGGAGTGGACGACTGTAGAGACAGAGGAGCCAGAACTGTTTTTAGAAGGCTTGATTCCAGAGCAAAATTACGAGTTCGAGATTATTGCCAACTGTGCGGAAGGCGAGATGGTGACTAGTCCTTTATTCTCCTTTAATACCCCTGCAGAACAAACTGAGTGTGGACCACCCGTATCGACCAATTGGTTTGCCTTTGGCGAAGAAGAAGTGACCATCTCTTGTTACGAGGTCCCTGGTGCAGAGCGCTATCGCTTCCGCTATCGAAAAGCAGATAGCAATGACCCCTGGGTGGAGGTAGAGAGCGACGAGAATTTTGTAGATATAGAAGGACTGGAATCGGAGACGGCTTACGAGTACCAGATTAGTGTAGAATGTGAAGATGGCTGGACGGCTTATACCTCTTCCTATAACTTCAATACTCGGATAGATGCACTGACCAATACCAATAATTTAGCGGATCAATTACTGGCCTTTGAGCTTTTTCCCAATCCAGCGCAGTCCACTGCTTTTATTCAATTAAACAGCACCCAGGCGGAAGCCATTAGTCTAGTCGTCAGCAATGTAATGGGACAGGTGGTGTATCGTCGGGCAGAGCGATTGGTGGCGGGTGAGCAAACCCTGGCTATCCAATTAGATCGAATGGGTACAGGCATGTACTTTGTTACCCTTATCCAAGATAATACAGGTCATAAATTGACCCAAAGATTAGTTGTAGTTGACAATTGAGCTTCGCATTAGAGGTGGATGATTTGTATCCACAAACTATTGATTAGTCGGCCATCCTCCCTATTGTTGGGAGGATGGCTTTTTGTGCTAAAGGCTCTTGAAGATTAGGAAAATCCTTTGGAATAGTGCATTTTTAGTCCCTACTTGGGCTATTATTGCCCTTAATAATAGATGATGTCGTATTCAAATGAGTAGAATAATTTTCACTTTAGTAATCCCTATGGTCATGGTATCTTTTTCTTTCGGGCAATCCCCCCAACAATTAGAAGCATACATTAATGGCCAAACGGCTGATTTGATTCAGCTGTACAAATACTACCACCAAAATCCAGAACTGTCTTTTGAGGAAGTCGAGACGGCCAAACGCATGGCAGAAGAACTTCGCCAACTCGGTTTTGAAGTAAGCACTGATATTGGTGGTCATGGCCTGGTTGGCGTTTACAAAAATGGCGAAGGCCCAACACTGATGATTCGAGCGGATATGGATGCTCTGCCTATTATTGAGGAAACGGGTAAGGATTACGCCAGTACGGTAACAAAAACGGATGCTAGTGGGCAAAAGGTGGGGATTATGCATGCCTGCGGCCACGATATGCATATGACCGTATGGACGGGTACGGCCCGTAGCTTGATAGCCATGAAGGACAAATGGAAAGGTACTTTGGTTTTTATTGGTCAGCCAGCGGAGGAGCGAAGCGGAGGAGCGAAGGAAATGTTGGCCGATGGCTTATTTGAACGATTCCCACGGCCGGATTATGCCCTGGCGCTTCACGTGAGTGCAAATATGGCGGCTGGCAAAGTAGGCTATCATCCTGGTTATGTAATGGCCAATGTCGATATGATTGATATTACGGTATATGGTAAAGGGGGGCATGGGGCCTATCCACATACGACCAAAGATCCAGTGGTACTAGCTGCAAGACTGATCATGGATTTTCAGACGATTGTGAGTCGAGAGATTTCGCCGCGGGAACCCGCCGTTTTGACGGTAGGCTCTATTCATGGTGGTTCCAAGGGGAATGTGATTCCTGATGACGTGAAAATGGAATTGACGATTCGCTCTTATACGGATGAAGTGCGGAATTTAATGGTACGTCGCATTGAGGAGATTTGCCAGGGGGTAGCCTTGTCAGCGGGTTTGGAGGAGCAAATGTATCCTAAGGTAGAGGTTCGTTCGGAGAGTACACCAGCTTTGTTTAATGATCCAAAACTGACAGCGCGGGTAGGGAAAGTCTTTAAGCAGGTATTGGGAGCGGAGCGAGTGGAGGATGCACCTCCTGTGATGGCAGGAGAAGATTTTGGTCGCTATGGTCGAGAAGCACCTCGCATTCCAATCATGCTGTATTGGCTAGGAGCGGTAGAGCCAGAGCTGGTCGCAGCGGCAGAACGGGGAGAAATCCAATTGCCCTCGCTGCATTCCTCCAAATTTGCTCCCCTGCCAGAACCAACTATTCAGACAGGCGTATTAACCATGACCAGCGCGGCTTTAGAACTTTTAAAAAAATAATCTGGACCGCAGTTGCTAATTCTTCTAATATATTTGTATAATTACTATGTAAATATAGAACACCACTTACATCCCACAAAAAAAGCATTATGGCGAAGGTATATAATTGGGGCATTATTGGACTGGGAAAGATCGCCCGAAAATTTGCTGATGATTTGAAAAGGGTGCCCAATGCCCGATTACATGCAGTCGCATCCACTTCCTCAGAACGCGCCAAAGCCTTTGCGCTGGAATACAAAGTGATGAATTTTTATGGCTCTTATGAGGCTATGCTTAGTTGTCCAAATTTGGACGTCGTTTACATCGCTACACCTCATATCAAACACTGCGAGAATACCCTGATGTGTTTGGAACACAAAATCCCAGTGCTTTGCGAAAAGCCTTTTGCCATGAACGCTACTGAAGTGAAGCGCATGATCACTCTGGCCAAGTTTCAAAAAACTTTTCTGATGGAAGCGCTGTGGACGCGTTTTCTACCCACGATAGATAAAGTCTTGAGTCTGATCAAAAGTGGCACGATTGGCGAGGTGATATCTGTCGAAGCTGATTTTGGTTTCCGTTCTACCTTTGATCCACAATCGCGTTTATTCAATCAAGACAAAGGAGGAGGCTCTCTATTGGATGTTGGGATATATCCTGTGTTTTTGTCTTTGCTGATATTGGGTAAGCCCGAAAACATCAAAGCCAGTGCCTGTATTGGCTCCACCAATGTGGATGAAAGCTGTGCCATGATTCTTAAATACGCCAATAATAAGGTGGCGGTTTTACATTCTTCCATTGTCACCAAAACCAAGTCTGAAGCCTATATCTATGGCGAAAAAGGCTACATCCGCATCAATTCTCGTTGGCATGAACCCACCAGTCTAACGCTACAACTCAACGATTCTGAACCACAGGATTTCTTTTTTGATTTTGATAATCGAGGCTATGCCTATGAGATTCGAGAGGTCATTCGCTGTTTGGGAAGACGCCAGAAAGAAAGCAAATTGATGAGCTTGGATTTTAGTCTTGATCTGATTGAATTATTGGATGCCATCCGCATGAAGGCAGGTATTTATTACCCTAGGACAGATTATCCTGATCCCAAACCTCTTGTCGAAGACGATACTAAATTCTCTATGAATTGATGGAAAGATGCTTTGCCCTGCTGTTGATTAGTATACTATGGAGCTGTTCGACAAGCAGTTCCAAACAAACCCTCCGCAGCGATCTCAAAGAACTCCCTTCTGTTAGTACCTCCATCAGCCGCATCGCCTTTGGCTCCTGTAATCGCGAGACCTTGCCCCAGCCCATGTGGCCCGTCATTTCTTCCAATCAACCCGATCTTTGGATTTGGCTAGGCGATAATATCTATGGGGATACTGAGGATATGTCGGTCATGCGGGAGAAGTATTTACAACAAAAAAAACATCCAGCCTATCGCGAATTTATTCGCCAATTCCCTGTCATTGGTATTTGGGATGACCATGATTATGGGGTCAACGATGGTGATAAAAACTATGCCCAAAAATCAGCCAGCAAGGACCTCATGCTCGATTTTTTGGATGTTCCCAAAAAGGCAGCCGTTCGCCAGCGCGAGGGCGCCTATCAGCAATACACCTATGGAACAGGGGCTCAAAAAATCAAAGTGCTGCTGCTCGATAGTCGATACTTCCGCGACCCGCTCCAAGCTGATACAGTCACCGGACAACGCTACTTAGCAAATCCAGAAGGCGATCTGCTGGGCGAAGCTCAATGGCAATGGCTGGAGGCCGAACTGCGCAATAGCGACGCTGCGCTTCATCTCATTGCCAATGGTATACAGATGATTCCAGAGGAACACGCTTTTGAAAAATGGGCCAACTTTCCCCGTGCCCGAAAACGCTTATTTGATTTATTGGAAGCAATAAAACCCGCTGGTACCATTCTGCTCAGTGGCGATCGCCACATTGGCGAAATTTCCCGCATCGAATTGGATGGACTGGATTATCCCTTATACGAGATCACCTCTAGTGGTTTAACCCATAGCTATGAGGCCGCCTCTGGTGAGGCTAATCGCCACAGGGTAGGGGAGCTAACTGGACAGAAAAATTTTGGCTTGATCACCATCACCTGGACTCGAAAAGGACCAGTGGTCAATGCAGAAATCAAAGGATTAGACAATCAAGCATTTGCCCAAGCAGGTATACAATTCCATTAATGATCCTTTTCTATGAAGTGGTATCCATTACTCTTACTCTTCTTCTTTTTTATCCCGCCCAAAGCTCAAGCAGTCATTGCTATTGTCGATTCCAGTCATCTAGTGACGGGGCATGAGCAATTGTCCAAGAGGCAAAAAAGACAACTGCGT
>JBCBDH010000085.1:0-14014 GCA_038529855.1 Bacteroidota bacterium
TATTCGACTGATCCCGTTGGTCAAATAGCATCAGGGTTATCTGCGCAGCAAGTCCTCGATTTTCTTTTGTCTAATGATAATTGTGTATTTGGCGATACCTCTACCCGACAATACGGCATTGCAACGCTGGATCAAAATATGATGGCAGAAAGCGTTTCTTTTACGGGGGCTGACTGTATAGATTACAAAAATCATATCACGGGACCTACTTATGCCATTCAAGGTAATATTTTGCTGGGCCAGCAAGTCTTGGATTCGATGGAAGCTCGTTTTTTGAAGGCGACAGGGCCATTGGCCAATCGGCTGATGGAGGCGATGCAAGGAGCCAATATCCCAGGGGCAGATTCGCGCTGTTTAAATGAAGGCGTTTCCTCTCTTTCTGCCTTCCTTCGCGTCGCTCGTCCAGATGATCCTGTCGATGATTTCTATCTCGATCTCAATGTACCACAAACGCCTTTTGGTGCAGAGCCCATAGATAGTTTGCAAAGCCTGTTTGATGAATGGCAATTGACCACTTCTGAGCAATCTGTAGTAGTGAAAAGTGAGGAGCTTAGGGTATATCCCAACCCAGCGAATAGCTTTGTCTTTTTTGATTTCTCTACTTTAAAAGAGGCCGCACAGCGTTTGGAAATTTATGATGCAGAAGGTCGATTGGTGCAAAGTCTCGTTTTGCGAAGCGATCAGCTACGACTTGCTACAGCCACTTTGGGTAGTGAGGGCTTGTATCTATACCGCGTTTTTGGGAAGCAAGCTAAAGCACTGGCCAAAGGAAAGCTCTTATTGACGCAATAGTGGGTCTTAATCAGAGTGTGGTATTGTTTTAATTAAGTGAAACTTTGGTCTGGCAAAAAAATTGGCTGCTTGGCCTTGCGAACAGCTAAAATTTCATTAGCTTTATGCGAAGCTGTTTCTAGCTGACTGCCTTTAAAATCACAATTTCAAGCTATCCTTTCGGATTCATCCACTCATAAGGATAAATTATACATTTTCATACGGAACTAATTTGCTTTGATTCATCGAAGTAGGGTAAACAAGACTTACCAGTGTCTTATCGAATAAAACCGGAACCAATGGACGGTATTCATTTATTCACACTGTTATAAAGTTTAAAGCTATGACTTTGAAAAATTTATCTATTAGTTGTTTATTTTGTTTTGTTGTTCTTATTGCTCCTCTACAGGGGCAAAATGTACTCACCAAAGAGATAAGAACCGATTTTCGGGATAGGATGCTGCGAGGGCTGGCCTCCGATATCGACACCTTGTATTTGTTGGATTCTTTTGTTTGTCAAACCAGATTTCCTTTTCAAACCGAACTGAGTAATCAAGTAAAAGTTATCACCGCTTTCTATGACCAATTTAATTTGGAAACCTGCCTCATCTTGCAAAGTTGGCAAAATGATGAATGGGTCAATTCGACCAAAGATTCCATTGAACGGGATGAAAACGGAGAATGGCGTATATCCTATTCTTACTCCTGGGAAAATGGTCAATGGATGGATGAATTGAGGTCGATCAGAAGCTTGGATACAGAAGGGAGAGATTCAATCATTTACACTGAAGTCTGGAATCTCTCCTTAGAAGAGTGGCGGCCTTCTATGCAAGAATTGTATAGTCATGAGGGCGGTAATCAGAAAACCACCTCACTTACGGAAATCTGGGATGAGGCGACTTTATCCTGGAAGAGTCGCAATCGAAGTACTTTTATTAGAAATGATTTAGACTTTCAGGAATCCTTTATGGATGAAACCTGGAGGGATTCTATTTGGCTGCTTACTTTTTCGGTGGAGCGCAGCTATTTGAATGATTCCATAGAAATTGAAAAAACGACGCTGAGCTACGATCAAAATTTTGGCTTTTTGTCTACTGGAGTGAGAGAACGTAGTATCTTAAATGAGGACTTGCAATTGGATAGTTCTACTGTCGAATTATTGCAGGTACAAGATTCTATTTGGGAAAATAGAGAATTAAAGATTTACACTTATGATGAAAGCACCCTGTCAGATACGATCTTAGAATACAATTGGGCCATTTTTGATGAATTTTGGGTACTGTTTGAAAGAGAAATTATTGACCGTGTAGAGGACCCACTTGCCGCGACTACTCTAACAGAAAGATGGGATGGGATAAGCTGGAATAATCAGCGATTAAAAGAAGAGCTCTTCACCCCTAATGGTCAGTTATTAAAAACCACCACCAGTGCATGGGAAAATTTGGATTGGTCAATCATCCAAAATTGTGATTACTATTATCAGCTACTTGAGGTGGTGAGTACACAAGAACTTTCCAGGCTTTCCAATTGCTTGTTGGCCAATCCTCTTTATGCAGACAGCCGCATTGAATGTCCTGATTTAAGTACAAAAAATAACTACCAGATCAATATTTACGATTTACTAGGCCGTAGCCAGCTCCAAATGCCCTATCAACAAGGGATGCATTTGGGAGATCTGTCAAAGTTTACAGATGGCATGTACTTATTGACTATTAGTGGGCAAGAAGGTCTGGTCTATCGTCGAAAAATATGGATATCGAATTGAAGCTAGCATAAAAAACAATTTTTAATGACTGGAATATCAGAATAATTCCGTCGAACTAATTTAAACCCACAAAGCAATGTATGCTCCTATAAAATTGAACCTGAGCCTTTTGGGGCTCCTCTGTTTATTTGCCCTTTCTACCCATGCGCAAGACCAGACCTGGCAAGCGCAACAAAATCAAGCCCAATCCATCATCCAGGATGCGCTGTCCAGTAGTCAGAACGATACTTTGTATCGCCTGGATTCGCTGGTTTGTTCTGGTCGGGACTTTATTACCGGAAACTTTGACTTTACAGAAAAGACCCTTCTTTCCTACATCGACGACTCAGGGCGTTATAGCTGTTCGGTCCGACAAATGTGGGATGGAGCACAGTGGGTCAATAGCACAAAAGATAGTGCAGTCTATGAAGTGGATAAGCAAATCAATATTTTTTACAATTGGGATGAGATCAGTAGTTCCTGGGATTTGCAAACGCGGAGAACAGTATGGGATAATGTGGATGGCAATGATAGTTTGACCCTGAGTGAGCAATGGCTGTCTGTAATGGAGCTATGGGACCCCCTAAATCGGCAGTTGGCGAGCTATTCCAATGATAATTTGACAGTAACGCGAACCAATCAATTTTGGGATGCAGGAATGAATACTTGGATCAATGAAAGCAGGGAAACCACTACGACCAATGAGCTGCTCTATGAGCTTTCCCTGTTTAGAGAGGAATGGGCTAATAATAGCTGGAACAAGGTATTTTTGAATGAATCTATGTATGAAAGCGACTCTTTGATTATAGCGTTTTCTTCTCTAGCCTGGAACCTAAATACTGGCTTATTAGAATTTGGAGAACGCTTCTTCTACAACTATGAAGATAACCGTCAGATCAGAAGAGAAGGAGATATCCTGATGGTGGCCGATTCGATTTGGTCGCCAGATAATCTGACGCTTTGGGTCTATGATGATCCAAATAGTTCAGATACGGTTACTTCACTGAGTTGGAATGAAGCCCTCAGCGATTGGTCTTTTGCTAGGAGAACAATTAGGGATTATTCCGAGAATCCTGACCGTACTTTTTCAGCCACTCAACTCTTTGTCAATGGCGTCTGGGGTAATTCGCAATACACAGATATCATCGACACTCCCTTCGGTCGTTTGCAAAAAATTGAATTTGGCGTTTGGAATTTTCCGGAATGGGAACCCACCATAAGTTGCGATTTCTACTATGAAGGCATTGAAATTGTAGCACTAAAAGAACCGGTCGCTCAAGCGGATTGCCAACTGGCCAATCCCATGGCCCCAGGAAGTACCTTGAATTGCATGAAACTGGATGCTACAGAGTCTTATCAACTGCGTTTGTATGACCTGACAGGGCGAGAAATCTACCGACAGCCCTATCGCTTAGGAGAATCCTTAAACATTCCTCGAAATTGGTCTAAACAATTGATTTTGTTGACTTTATCTTCGGAAAGGGAATTGTTGTACCGACGAAAAGTGATGGTGGAGTAGCTAAAACAGTGACCTGCTTATTAAACAAGGATAGCAAATTTTGGTTTATTAGTCAAAAAGGAAAGATTCCATTACATTTGTAGCATGTCGAAGTTAACGATTCCGATTATGGCCGACTTGGCCGGAGAGGGTAAAAACCCAGAAATACTCTTCTGGGTAGGTTGTGCAGGTAGTTTTGATGCAAGAGCACAAAAAATTACTGTCGCATTTTGTAAGATTTTAAA
The DNA here is from genome assembly GCA_038529855.1 of Bacteroidota bacterium. Taxonomy (GTDB): domain Bacteria; phylum Bacteroidota; class Bacteroidia; order Chitinophagales; family Saprospiraceae; genus JBCBDH01. Next base: position 4,259 of record JBCBDH010000085.1, read on the forward strand.
TTCAGCTAATGTCGATTTTGCCATATTGGGCAAAGAAGAAAGCTGTACGGGAGATCCCGCTCGTCGAGCAGGCAATGAGTTTGTCTTTCAGATGACGGCGCTCCAAAATATTGAAACGCTGAATATGTATCAGGTCAAGAAGATTGTGACGACCTGTCCGCATTGTTTTAATATTATAAAAAATGAATATCCTGCACTAGGTGGCGAATATGAAGTTTTGCATCATACGCAGTTTTTGCAAAACCTAATTGATGAAGGCAGATTGCAGTTAGAGGAGGGAGGCGCCTTTGATGGCCAAAAGATTACTTACCACGATTCTTGCTATCTGGGTAGGGCTAATGGTGTGTACAAAGCACCCCGTAGCTTACTGGAAAATCTGGATAATCAATTGGTGGAGATGGACAGAAGCAAGTCATTAGGTTTGTGTTGTGGGGCAGGTGGTGCGCAGATGTTTAAAGAGGATGAGCCTGGGAATAAGCGGATTAATATTGAAAGAACAGAGGAAGCCCTGGCTACAGGGGCGAATATTGTGGCGGTCAACTGTCCTTTTTGTACCACAATGATGCAGGATGGCATCAAGGCCAAAGAACAACAGGATTCTGTGATGGTGTACGATTTGGCAGAGTTAATTGTCAATAACAACCGACTTTAATGATCGTGAATCATTAGCTTTAGTCATTCGCTGTTTAATAAGCTCCTATGACGAAATACGAATTATTACCCGATACGACAAGGGTTTGGATTTATCAGAGTAATCGGCCCTTTACTGATAAAGAACTGCCTACGCTGCGGCAGCACCTTGCACAGTTTACTACTCAATGGGTGAGTCACAGCCAGCAGCTAAGAGCCTTTGGCGAGGTCTACCATCAGCGCTTTATTGTGCTGATGGTAGATGAAAGCCAGGCTGGAGCCAGCGGTTGTTCGATTGATTCTTCCGTGCATTTTATCAAAGCCATCGAGCAGCACTATTCTACCAATCTATTTGATCGGATGAATTTTGCTTATCAAGAGGATGGGGAAGTGCGGATGGCTTCGCGCGAAGAATTCGCTCGTTTGTATCAAGAAGGTAAGATCAGCGATGAAACCTTAGTATTCGATAATTTGGTCAAAAACAAGGGAGAGTTCGAGCAACAATGGCTTCGCCCATTAGCAGAGAGCTGGCATGCCAGAATGGTCTAATCCTATCCGAAAAAGCACTCCGTCGGTCTAATTCCACTTTGTTTTTATAGAATATGCTGGTTCCATATCTTAGGAAGACTTATCTTATTCACCATTGGATCAAAGCCCAATCAACATGTTTGGAAAAGTAAAACGTTGGCTCGGAATCGAAGGCGTAAAACTAGAATTGCTACTTCCTGAAGAGATTTCCGAAAGTAGCCAAAATATAAGCGGTGCCATCCGCTTTTTTTCTATGAATGAGCAGGTGGTTACCAGAATATCTGTTGTACTCATCGAACGCTACACCCGTGGCCGAAATAATGAGAAGATGACCGATGAATATGTACTCGGAAGAATAGAATTAGAAGACCGCATTACCATTCCTGCAGATGAGGCCATAGAAGTCGAGTTCGAATTACCTTTTAACCTGTCTAAATCGGAAATGGATGAACTAGAGGATAAGAATATTCTCTATAAGGGTTTTGTGAAAGCTGCTAAGTGGTTTAACTCTGTGAATTCAGAATATCGGGTAGAGGCGGAAGCTGCCGTTGTTGGGACTGCTCTTCCCCCATTTGACCGAAAGGAGGTTCAGTTTAGTTAAGCCTTAGCTACTTTTTCTAACAGCCCAAGCTAAACTGCGCTGCACCAAATCCTCAAAAACGGCCTCATTCGTCATTCCCGAGCGTTTCAAGACCTTAAAAGAGTGGTCTGCTCCATCAAAGATTTCCAAATCCGTTTTTTTGAGGGGCCTGCAAACCGATTCGATCAAATCCTGTCGGGCAAGGGTATCTCTCGTACCTTGCAAGAACAACATAGGCACTTTAATATCCTTCAAATGAGCGGCCCGATCTGTACTGTGTCTCCCTGGTGCATGAAGGGGGAAGCCAAAGTAGATCATTCCCGCATTCCCCTTCAGGCGTCCTTCTGCTGCTGCCAGCGAACTCATCCGCCCACCATAGGATTTTCCACCAACAAAGCAGGGTAAATCTCCTGCCAATTGCAAGCCCTTGGCAAAAGCGGCTGCGACGGTCGCAAGGGATAATTTGGCCGATCCTGGGGCTTTCTTTCCCTGATCCATATAAGGAAAATTATAGCGTAGACAAGCAAGTCCTCCTTTGGCCAATTGTTCCGCCAATCCTTCCATAAAAGGGTGCTCCATACCAGCTCCAGCTCCATGACCCAAGACCAGTAAGGCAAATGCCTGACGGGGTTTATTGATTAGTCCATTGACTTTGATATCGTATTCGGGAATGTGGATACTTGTTTTTCGGGCCATGATTATTCGATGATGTTAATGTCTAAACCGATGATGTCGCGCCAGGCTTCACCCGCCGCTTGGTCGCGAAGGTAAAAAGGCGTAACGTGATGCCAAAGATCATTGCCATAAATTTTCTCCTCGCCAGTATCTGCCTGGAAGATAAATTCTCCAGCTTGTAATTTTCGTTTGAATAGGGAAACGCGTTGCCCACTATCCAACTGCTCGATAATCTGGCTTTCTCCACCTCGGATATTTGTGCGATTAATCACAAGGGCAGAGACGATAAAATCAGCACCATCTTCGTGGGCACCTTCTGGTGAATTATCGCCTGGTTTGCCGTGCTTGGCTTGTACACTCATAAAATGAACCGTTATGCCCAGCTTGCGGACCCCTCTCTCTTTCAAGGGGGGCAATTGAAAGATCCTTTTCAGCCAATCATAAAAAAGTTCTTGTTCTACATGATGACTAGGAGCTTCTATAAAGTGACGGGGCCAGGAGCGATAGTCTTCCTCTTCCAGGTCTTGAACAAACTGAGGGACGGGTGTTCTCAGGAGGTCAATACGATCATTCGACTGACTCAGTTCAAAGCGAGCGACCGAGCGTCTTCGCCAGGGTTGTATTCGATCAAAAGCTGCCCTTTGCTCGTCGCTTAATTGCTCGATCCAGGGCTGTAGTACCTCTTGTCCAATGTCGCCAGTAAAATAGGCGCGAAATTGGGTTTGGATGGCTCTGGCAGCATGGGGAAGACATTTTTGCAGTAATAAAATTTGCATCCTTCGCGGATCGTAATAATCCCAGGGTAGTTCTTGAAATAATGGAGAAAAGTAGTCGAGAAAGACTTTTTGTTCTATCCCTATTTCTGCTAAGTTGGAAACATAGACGGGAGACTGAATGGGTCTTTGGTGTTGCTCGGAAAGCGATTTTTCCGTAATGGGATAAATCATTTTATTCATGTCTTAAAGGTAAAAAATACCCAGCGATGAAGGACAATTAATAGTCAGCTAATTATGGAGGACCTGTTTATTTATTTTCCATGAATTAGAAGTGTTAAATTGATTATTTTTAATTTTACACTTTTGCATGTTCACGTCAAACTTCGTATATTGACAATCTCATATTTGATAAAGCAAGAGAACTAGAGTTGATCACTTCCATATTAAGTCCCGAAATTTTATCGGGAATACTACAAAAGCAAAGTCAGTCAAAAAAGCACCAGATCTTTTCGTATTAAACCGGAGCAGTTATTCTAGATAGTGGGATGACTGGTAATAACCTTAAAACGTTTTAATTACCTTATAACCAGCGCGTTATAAGCAGCTAAGCTCTTTTAAATTTGGCGAAGACACACCGTCTTGGCCTGGTAGCTTATTGTCAAATACTAAATCAAAAAACTAAATAATTTTAATGATGAAAAGATTACTTTTTCTATGTTGTTTGAGTTTGCTTTGGTGTCAACAAATGAATGCTCAATGCCAAATATTTAATTTTAATGTCAACAGTACCAACTTCTTTTGTGGGGATGAACTCGGAACGATCTGTGTAGAGTTTTTTGCAGATAATATTTTTCCCTACTTCGATTGTGAAGACCATGTTTTTCATCTGTCTTACCCAACAGGTTCTTTTATTTACACAGATTTAGGCGACTACGTTTTACACAGTCAAACAGGAGGAATTACGACTTTAGAATATGATCCTGATATCTTTTTTGATATCCAAATAACAGGCTGTGTAGAAGGGGTCATACAAGTTCCAGGAACGGTATTTACCATTGAAGTATTTGACCCCAATCCACCTAATACCGTCGTAAATAGCACCACTTTTGCCATTGATAATTTTACGACTGTGGGTAGCCCTGGTACCACTAGTTTAGTCTCAGATATGGTAAGCATGGGATTCTTATTAGACCCCGCCATTGCGGCGACAACTGCTCAAAACCTCGTCATAGAAGGCCAGTTGGTTTTTGATATAGATTATACATTTGGTGGGGCGGTCAATGAAATCGCGATGGCTGCAGGGGCTGGTTTTGATATTCAGACTGGTGTCACGCTAGGAATCTATCAAACAGAAATGCACGCCTGTGACGCTCCTTGGGATCGCATTAATATTCAAGATGGAGCAACATTAGAATTATTTACTAGTACGGTATCGGGAGCAACAGTTGCTGTCGAAATGCAGGACGGTTCTACCTTTGATATGGGCAATGTGTTCTTGGACAAAAACCAGACAGGGGTAGGTTCCTTTGGTCCCAATTTAAAGAGTATTAATCTTAATGTATTTTCATCAGTTTGGGCACAATCAAGTGTTCGAGATTCTGATGTTGGATTTCATTTTCAGAATGTCGATCATATCGACTTGATTGCCTATCTCAGCTTTTGGGACAATGGGCATGGGATTATTTTGGAGAATACTAATCTCAATGCAGAATACCTCTATTTCTCTGGTTGTGAAAGAGGGCTGGAGGTTCGCGAAGCCAGTGATTTACTTTCGATGAACTGGTGTAGCTTTTACGACGGTGAAGTTGGGCTCTTGTCCTATGGTAATGATGAGATGCTGTTAACCAATTGTGCTTTTGGTGAGTATCAATACGGCGTCGCACGTGCCACTGCTGATGTTAATGAGCATACCTTAATTGAGGAAGGGAATCTATATAATTGTACGGTTAATGTACTTGCTTTTGTTTTACCTTCTCGGGCAGAGTTGCAGTTTAGTCAGTTTCGCGGAGATGTATACAATGTCGCCATACTAGGTATGGGAGAGGGAAAGCATCGCTGGGCGGTGCAGCACAATGATCAATTAAAGATTGACCCTGAGGCGAGTTTTGGGATTAATGTTTTTTATGGAGCGGTAGACGATGGGCGAATCTTTATGAATACAGATGAGGTCATTTCTGGAGATCAGAACTTCTATATTTCTGGTGGTCAAAGGTGTAAAGTGGGGTATAATGATGCTGTTTCTGAAAATTTGAATGTCACCGTATCCAATAGTCCACAGGCGCTGGTTTATTGCAATGAATTGGAGGGCGACCGTGCTATTAATATTATCAACGATTGTTCAGGTAGCCGCATTAATGGCAATATTATGACAGGTACGGGTATTAATCTCGAGTATGGATCAGCGAGTAATACCTTTGCCGTTACGGGACCACAGGCTTATCAAGGAAATAATTTTGATCCCAGTTCTGAGGGTACAATCAAGGCTCGTCATCGCAGCTCTGCTTCTATTGCCTTACAAAGTCAGTACCGTTTGGGCTTTTTGGCTGGTGCACAAGGCACGGCTTTGTATCCATTCTTTGATTCTGATGCCAACAATTGGTTTTTTAAAGATAACCAGGGCATTGATCTATTTTGCCCATCCATTGAGTTTGAGGTAGATGCCACAGAATTATTAACTGATCTGGCCAAAACTAATATCAATTTATTAGCTGGTGGAATTAAGGATGTCTACGGTCCTGAATTGGAATTTGACCTACAGCTCAAATTGTACCGCGCTCTGGATGAGTTGAGAGAAACGGTGGTTTTGGAGCCAGAGTTGCAGGGATGGTACGATCGTTTGCGCGTCACCAGCATTGGCGATTTTATCGAATTTGAAGATGTTTTTCGCACGGCTACGGAGCTGAGCGAAACGGAAGAAAGAACAGCGGTGGCACTAACTGCCGCCATCAAAACGCTGACTACGGAGCTCAATGCCATTCAGTGGTATCAAATAGATCGCTCCACTCGCTTGCCGATCATTGACGAAGCGCAGCAGAAGATATTTATCGATAAGTCTAATGAGTTAGAGATCAAGGTCGCTGAGCTTTCTGCTTTCAATGATAGACAATCACAAGCACTGATTGGCGCATTGCCTCAACTGGCGGCCATCAATGCTCGAATTGCTGGAACACGCAATAGCTCTGAAGCCAATTTGAAGGAAGCCAATTCCTTATTCCTGCAAAGAATGACACCTGGTTTTTCTGGTTTTAATCCTACAGAATTGGAAAAATTAAAAGACATCGCTGGTCAATGTGCGGGTTATGGTGGCGAAGGGGTTTACCTCGCTCGCACCTTATTTTCAGAAGCCACTTTGACGGTTACTACTTATAATGATGAATGTTTGCAAGAGGTAGCACCAGGTAGAAGTGATTTGGAGACCAAGCCTTCTCTTGCTCAGCAAGTAGAGGTATTCCCCAATCCAGCGGATGAAAGCGTTTGGGTAAATGTATCAGCAGATCACGAAGTTAAATTTTTGATCCTAAGCGATATTTTGGGTAAAACCGTTAGGAGTATCCAAGTTCCTGAAGGCGCTAATACCTTCCAAATTAATACCAGTGAACTCCCTGCGGGCAGCTATTTCCTAAGTGCAGCAGAAGGAGCTTATGAAGCGATAAAACTTGTAATTACACATTAGATTTGGGTAATTCGAATGTCGGTCTGCTGTAGTGTGTGTAGGCATTATAGTAGTCCGACTATTTTTTCCTTTTCCAAAAATCAATATTATGCGTCAATTAAGTTTGTTACTACTTCTTTTCTTTTTAGCGCAGTTTCGCCTGTCCGCTCAATGTGAAGCAATGTCCTATATCATCGATGCACAGGGATTTGTCTGTGGCGACGAGATTGGAACCATCTGTATTCAGACCAATGGGGATTTGGCTTTTCCACCCAACGGTTGTTTTGATTATGTGGTTGAAATAGAGTTTCCAACAGGCTCCTTCATTTTTACTGATTTACAAGATTTTGTGATTCAATCCCAGGATATGAATACCACTGTATTGAGAGCGCAGCCTCTTTTTATTGCAGGGATTTGGACGAGTAATTGTTTGGAGGGTGTGGTTCAAATACCCAATACGGTATTTACCCTTCGCATCGTCAATATGAATGACCCAGCAGATATTGTCGAAATGGAAACCTTTACTATTGACGACTTTGTAGAAATAGGCACCACAGGCACGACAACTTTATTGAGTGATGCAATTGCGACAACCGCTTTATTGGATGCTGCACAAGCCAGTATTACTGGTCAGAGGGTAGTTATTAATGGCACATTGGTGGTCGATGTTCCTTATTCTTTTGGTGTAACGACACCTGGCCCTAGTAATGATATTTATATGGGTCCTGGTGCGAGAATTGAGGTACAAAGTGGAAATACACTAAGCTTTTTTAGAGGATTGATAAGGGGCTGTGATGCCCAATGGGATCAAATAAATGTAGCACCCAATGCTGTACTCAATATTGGTCGCTTTACGGTGGCTGACGCAACAACGGCAGTAGAGCTACAGGACCTCTCAGAGCTGAATTTATTTGCGGTCGGTTTTAGAGATAATGGTACAGGCATAGCCTCCCTTGGTCCCGATCTCAAAACAATTGACTTTACTATTTTTCAGAGTTTTGGTACTGGTGTAGGGTTTAGGGATGGCGAAATCGGCTGTCAATTCCAGAATGTTGATCTCATCAATTTCAATGGCTTTGTCGGATTTCGGAATTTGACGGATGCCATTATCTTGGAAAATACCAGTTTGAATGGATTTAATATCGACGTTCGGGAATGTACCAATGGCATTTCTGTTTTGGAGGCTAGTGATTTTCTTGGGATTACCGAAAGTCGCTTTCGGGATGCCAATTGGGGTATTGGGACAGTAGGTAATGTAGAAATGCAGGTTGATAATTCTGATTTTGAAGACCTAAACTTTGGTATTATCAGAGGTTCAGGTGTGGTCAATGAGCACAGCTTGATCGAGGATAATACGATCAACTTTAATGGGACCAGCATCTTTGGTATTGTGCAGCCTTCTTGGGCAGAAGTACAAGGTAATGAAATGCTGGCCAATCAATCCAATGTGGTATTATTTGGTTTGGGATCAGGTAAGCACAGATGGGCTATTCAGAATAATTCACAGCTAGCGGCAGGTATAGAAACCAATGGCTCCAATGTTATTTTCTTTAATATAGATGATGGCCGCGTTTTTAGAAATGACTTTTTATTTGCCATAGAAAATGACAATATTCAGATCATTGGAGGTCAGCGCTGTAAGGTGGGCTACAATCCGCAGACTTTTGCAGATGAGGACAATATCTTTATTTCCAATAGCCCCAAAGCCTTGATTTATTGCAACTTTTTTGATGGCGCACAAGGTATTAATGTCTTGAGTGACTGCGCTGGTTCCATCTTCCGTGGCAACGAAATGAACAGCACTGGATTTAATCTAACCTATGGTAGTAGTGGGAATACTTTTGCGGTGACAGGCCCTCAATTTTATCGAGGTAATTTGTTTGACGATAGCTCGGCAGAACAGCCAAAGGCGCGTCACTTTGGTTCCTCTTCCATCGCGCTGGAAAGTCAATATCGCGTGGGGTTTTCCGCTGGCAATCAGGGGACTTCCCTCTTTCCCTTCTTTGAATCTAGCTCCACTGCATGGTTTGAAAAGGATTTTGGGGGATTTGATTATACTTGTCCTCCTGGTATTATACAAGAAGGTCCTCAAATTGATATGCTGACGGAGGCCATAGCAACGCGAATCAATTTACTCAATAACAGTATCAAAGATAGCTATGGAGCGGAGTTGGAATTTGATATAGAGCTCAAACTCTACAGAGATTTATCAGAATTGCAAACTTACCAAACCCTAGATCGCGTACAGCAAGAATGGTATGTTCGTCTCAGTACAACGGTCATTGGTGATTTTGTTGCCTTTGAAGAAACTTATCGAACCCTTACGGAATATACAGAAACAGAACAGCGCCAGGCGGAAGGTCTGTCAGCGCGAATCAATGAATTGCGCAAGGGATTAAATAGTATAGTTTGGTACAGCTTTGATAAGGATAAAGATACCTATGTAATAGATGAAAATCAAAAAGTAGCCTACGATGCTGCACTAGCACAACTAAATACTACAATTGATGATTTAGCTACGCTTAATGCCAGCAAATCAGATGCCCTAATAGCAGCTATACCACAATTGTCTGCCATCAATTCTAGAATTACGACAACCAGAACAGGCTCCGCTCTGAATCTAAAGACAGCCAATGAATTATTGCTTCGTAGAATCGATCCCAATTTTTCCAATTTTACGGATGTCGAAATAGCTACGCTGAAAAGTATTGCTGGTCAATGTGCTGGCATAGGCGGAGAGGGCGTTTACATTGCTCGTGGATTGGTAGCGGAAGCGACGCTGACTTATCAAGAATACAATGATGAATGTTTGGTGGAAAAAGCACCTGGTAGGGATGCTGCTTATTCGGCCTTGCTACAGTTGGAAGGCTTTGCCCTCAGCCCAAATCCAGCTGATAAGTCGCTATGGGTGAGTCTACCTGAGGAGCATGATGTCCGCCAACTAGAAGTTAGGGATTTATTGGGTAAAACGCTAT
>JBCBDH010000086.1:0-13984 GCA_038529855.1 Bacteroidota bacterium
ATTTGAATGTAACACGTATCTACTAAATACTCTGTGTTCTAACAGTTGGGTACAATAGGGATGTACGAAGGAGATATCAAAAAAGTTTCAAATATTTTTTTAAAATAATTTATCGAAATAATATTTTAAAATATTGAATTAATTAAATCAAAATATTGCATATCTCCATATACTCCTTATAAAATAACCAACAACCAGCTTGTAGTAAGGGTAAAAATAACAGTAAGTAAAACGAAAGAGTGAGTAGTAAAAAAACGCAAGCCCCTCCTGATAAATTGCCGTAAATCAAACAATATGCATCTTTTTCCAAAAGCTAGATTGTCTTTATCTTGATAATATCTATACCTTTAAGAAATAACTTTAAAATTACCGAAATGAAGAGCATTTTACGCTGTATCGTTCTTATCTGCCTATTGGGCATCAGCCAAGTTGCAGTTGCCCAAAAAATGGACCGCGTACAAGGCGATATTTTGTTGAGTTTGGATGTCCATACCAACCTCCACCAATTTGTCGAATCTCATCGGCTATTCAAAGGGATGCCTACGAGCGCAAAGCTGGTCAGAAAGGTATCCAAACATATGAATATCTGGTTAATTCACATCGATTATAATCACATCAATGAAGTCGATTTTTTAGCTACTATTCGCAGAGATGACCGAGTGCAAATCGCACAATTCAACCACCTAGTCAGCAGCCGTCAGACTTTTCCCAACGATGGTCAATTCTCCTCCCAATGGCACTGGTTCAATGATGGCAGCAATGGCGGTACAGCTGATGCAGATGTAGACGCTGAGCTAGCCTGGGACATCGCTACTGGCGGCTTAACTGCTTCTGGCGATGAAATCGTCGTAGCTGCGCTGGATGATGGAACGGACCTAGACCACCCTGACCTCGCCGATAACCATTGGGTCAATGAACAAGAAATACCCAATAATGGTGTAGACGATGATGGCAATGGCTATGTAGACGATTACAATGGTTGGAGCATCATCACCAATGATGACGATGTAGATAATGGCTCTCATGGGGTGAATGTCAACGGAATGATTGGTGCTATCGGAAACAATGATCTTGGAGTTACGGGTATGAACTGGAACACAAAGATTATGACTGTGAAGAACAATTTCAACACGGAGGAAGCCCGTGTACTGGAAGCCTACAGTTATCCGCTGACCATGCGAAAGATGTACAATGAATCCAATGGCCAAAAAGGAGCTTTTGTAGTCGCCACCAATGCCTCATGGGGAATTGATTTTGGTGATCCTGAAGATGCACCATTGTGGTGTGCCTTTTACGATACTTTAGGGGTACAGGGTGTTTTGAACTGTGGTGCCACCTCCAATCAAGGTATCAATATTGATGTAGAAGGCGACCTACCTACGGCTTGCCCAAGTGATTATATGATTGCGGTTACACGCACGGGTAATGCCGATCAGCAAGGTGGTGGATTTGGCATCGTACAAATCGACTTGGGAGCCCCTGGCATCAATGTATTTACAACTGATCCTGGCGGAGGATATGGAAGCACGACAGGAACTTCTTTTGCCTCCCCCCTAGTCGCAGGGGTCATTGGCTTGATGTACTCAGCGCCTTGTAGCAATCTGGCCAATCTGGCGAAGGCCAATCCTTCTGAAGCTGCCTTGTTAATCAGACAATACTTACTGGAAGGAGTCGATAAGATCGATGGTTATGAAAACTTAGTGGCCACTGGAGGCCGCGTCAATGCCTTTAACAGTCTTCAATTAATTATGGACAATTGTGGCCCCTGCCCTGCCCCAGCAGGTTTGTCGACCGATGATGTTACGGATGTCGAGGCTACCTTGTCTTGGACAGATGGCGATTCTACTTTATCCACAGATGTGCGCTGGCGAGCCATAGGCGAGCCAGATTGGACGGATGTAATCAATGCTACCAGCCCATTGAATCTGGAAAATCTGATGGCTTGTACAGAATACGAATGGCAAATCAAGGCCATCTGTACAGACACTATTAGCGAATACAGCAAAAGCCTTGTATTCAAAACAGATGGTTGCTGTGAGGCGCCAGGCAATTTGAACCTAAGCGTACTCTCTGATGCAGAAGCCGCCGCCAATTGGTCATCCATCCTAGCAGCAGAGAGCTATAATATCCGCATTCGCCCTACAAACACTAATGACTGGGAAAGCTTTAACACAACAGCTACCAATTACGATTTTGACGATCTGGATGCTTGTACGCCTTATGAGGTTCAAGTACAGACAGTCTGCGATACAGGGGCGACCGCTTTTACTCCAAGTGTATTATTTAGCACCTTTGGTTGTGGCGCTTGTATTGACTCTAGCTATTGTGAATCCGCAGGGGAAGACCCTTCGGCAGAATGGCTAGAATCCATTACAGTACACGATTTAACCAATGAAAGTGGTCTTAATGACGGGTACATTGATTATACGGGCACCAATTTAACAACTACGCTTAGCGCTGGTTTTAGCTACCCCATTAGCTTAACACCAGGATTCAATGGCTTTACTTTTGACGAAGTTTTCCGTTTGTGGATTGACCTGAATCAAGATGGAGAGTTTGATAATGACAATGAACTGCTTTTCGAGAGCTCACCTACAGAAACAACCGTTACGGGAACCATTGATATCCCTTCTTGGGTAGGTGGTGGTTTTACCAGAATGCGGATCAGTATGGCCTACAACTCAGCTCCTGGAAGCTGTGGTAATTTTGACTTTGGAGAAGTAGAAGACTATTGTGTTACCATTGATGGTGGAAATGGCTGTTTTCCTCCACTAACTGATGCAATGGCTAATTTCGATGGTACCGTCGAACTTAGAACCAATGCCCCAGATACTGATTATGAGCGGATGGAATACCGCTATCGCCTAGATGGAAGCCTTACCTGGACTGGACCATTTTTATTAGATGATGGTTCCACCCTGATTAGTGATGCTTTGGAAGAGTGTGAAGAATATGATTTGGAAGTTCGCACCATTTGCGCTGACACGCTAGAATCTCCTTGGATCTTAACTGATGGCTTTAAAACCAAGGGTTGTGGCGCTTGTCTCGACTTTGAATACTGTGAATCAAGTGGGGTACTTACGGATTTTGAATACATCGAAAAGGTTCGCTTAGCCGCTATTGACTTCACCTCAGGAGATGATGATGGCTATGGCAACTTCACAGAAGGTATTGGTCCAGCAACCACTAATTTGGCCTATAATGGTAATTATGAAATTGAGCTAACACCAGGTTATAATTTTGGTAATTTTGAAGTCTACTTTAATGTTTGGATCGACTTTGACCAAAATGGGGTATTCACTGATCCTGGAGAAAATGTATACACTTCTTCCGCAGCCACTGAAATGGTTGTCGGTAGTTTTACCCTTCCGCCAATGGGCGAATTGGGCGTTACGCGACTACGAATAGGAATGAGTGAAACGGCAGCACCTATGTCTTGTGATCAAATTACCTATGGAGAAGTGGAAGATTATTGTGTAGTATTGACAGAAGCACTTCCTCCTTGTAATGCACCTGAGTTGACCTTAGACAATGTGACCAATACGACGGCTAGCCTTAGCTGGACGCCTACAGTCAATTCTGTAGGATACAATCTGCGGATGCGCGAACTCAATGGCATTACCTGGACTGATATCACAACCAATGATCCCAATCATACCTTTGAGGATCTAACATTCTGTACAGAATATGAGGTACAGATTCGCTCCATCTGTGCAGCACAAAATAGTGGCTATTCTAATAGCTTTAACTTCACTACGGGATGTGAAACTTCAAGTCGAGAAGTGGCTGGATTGGAAAAAGTTTTGGTACTTCCCAATCCATTTAATGAACAGTTTGTGATACAGCTGGAACTGAGTGCGCCCATCCAATTGGATATTAAACTCTATCATTCCAATGGGCAATTGGTTCAATCACTTTACCAAGGGAATAGCCCTAACGGCCAACAACAAATAGCAGTTGATATCGCTAATCAACCAGCTGGACTTTATTGGCTCCTCATCCAAACTGAGGAGGGGACGCAGGTCCAAAAGTTGATCAAACAATAGAAGCGCTGTAAAATATGTCTTCATATTGTCAGCTATCCAGAATTCACTATAGCTTGTAGGCTTAGATGTGTATTTTTGGATAGCTGATTTTCTTTTCCGACTAAAAACGCTACATGAAAAATCTATTACGCTCTACACTCATTTGTATGATCTTCCTTTTGGCTGCCCATTCGCTTCAAGCCCAAAAGCTGGATCATGTACTAGGCCACGTTTTGGTTCAAGCCAAAAAAGAGGCTGACATCCGACAAATCGTTAGCGATCTGCAAAGCTATCGCGGCCAGTCTACCCAATTGGAAATGGTTGATAAAGTTTCTGACCCTATGCAGGTTTGGGAATTGAAGTTTGACCAAAATACCATCAACGAAAATTACTTCTTACACCAGTTGCAAAACCACCCACTGGTTAGCGTCGCTCAATTTAACCACGTTACCCAATTGCGCTCCACTACCCCTAATGATCCTGGATTTAACCAGCAATGGCAATATATCAATACGGGTAGTAATGGAGGTGTGGTAGGTGCAGATATCGACATCGATCTCGCTTGGGATTTTACCACAGGTGGCATCACTCCTGATGGCGATACTATTGTGGTCTGTATCATCGACGAAGGATTTGATATCCAACACAGCGATCTCGTCGAGAATATCTGGCACAACCATTTAGAAATTCCCAATAATGGCATTGATGATGACAATAATGGCTATGTGGATGATTATGGTGGTTGGAGTACAGCCAATAATAATGACAATGTATCAGAAGGGGGCTGGCATGGAACAGCAGTAGCTGGTATCGTTGGTGCAAAAGGCAATAATAACAATGGCGTAGCTGGTGTCAACTGGGATGTCAAATTGATGCTCATTGAAGGAGGAACAGGTGTCGAATCCGAGGTCCTCCGCGCTTATTCCTTCCCACTCACCCATCGCATACGCTATAATGAAACCAATGGCGCAGAAGGGGCTTTTGTCGTCTCTACCAATGCCTCTTGGGGGGTTGATTTTGGAAATCCTGCCAATGCTCCACTTTGGTGTGCCTTTTATGATACACTTGGCGTACACGGTATCGTAAGTTGTGGTGCCACGATCAATGGCAATCAAAATGTGGATATCATAGGTGATTTGCCCACCGCTTGTCCAAGTGATTATCTTATTTCGGTGACCAATATGAATCGCAGCGATATCAAAGTGACCAATGCTGGATATGGAGCAGAAACCATTGACCTTGGCGCATTTGGTGCAGATACCTACACTGCAGATAATAATAATACTTATGGCGGTTTTGGTGGTACCTCAGGTGCTACACCTCACGTCGCAGGAACAGTAGCACTGCTCTATGCCTACGACTGTGGTTCGCTCATTTCCCTTGCCAAAACCAATCCAGGAGAGGCCGCACTCAAAATCAAAGGATTTATCTTGGACGGCGTCGATCCAAATGCCAGTCTGCAAGGCATTACCACTACTGGTGGACGATTGAATGTATTCAATAGCATGGTGCTGCTATCTCTTGATTGTAGCCCTTGCCCAAGAGCTTTCTCTGTAGATATTGATGAAATTATTGATACCAGCGCCGTCTTGAGCTGGCAAGTGACCGATTCTATTGTCAATTCAACCATTCGCTGGCGCGTAGATGGCACGATGGATTGGGATACTTTAGAGAATGTAAGTTCTCCTTATGTCTTGAGTGGTTTGGTGGGATGCACGGACTATGAATTCCAGATTCAGGGATTCTGCTCTGATACCTTGTCTGGATTTACGGATAGCTATTTCTTTAGTTCTGAAGGCTGTTGTAATGCACCAGAAGGTATCCAAGAGATAGAAGTCGATCTTGAAACCGCTTCCTTTAACTGGGGATCTGTTTTTGCCGCACAAAGTTATCGCTTACAATACAGAGAGCTTGGTAGTACAGATTGGATAACGGAAGCCGTCAATGCCAATTCTTATGAGTTTGAAAACTTGGCAGCTTGTAGCTCTTACGAATTTCAAGTAGAAACCATATGTGATGTGGATAGTACCAGTGGCTACAGTCCAATTACGACTTTTAATACCCTCTGCCCCTGCGATGCACCAGAAGTTATTAGTTTGGATACCATCGGTTTGGATTTTGCGGAAATTAGTTGGGATGCAGGGACTTTTGCCGATCAATATACTTTGCGCTATAAAGAATTGGGAACTGTCAATTGGGAAATTATCAGTAGTCCAATACCTGCTATCAACCTAGAAGACCTATTGGAATGCACCAGTTATCAATTCCAGGTTCGAGCTGATTGTCCAACGGTACAAGGGACTTTTAGTGGTTCACAGATTTTCAAGACTGCCTGCATTACGGTTTCTGTAGAAGATCAACTGGCGGGTATTGAGCGATTGGAAGTTTATCCCAATCCATTTAATCAGTTAATTGAGGTGGATATCAGCTTAGCAGAGGCAGAGCAGGTGGATATACAATTAATCAACTACACTGGTCACGAGATTATAACTCGTTCATTCAAAAAGACGGCAGGCGTTCATCACCTTCAATTAGCATTGGAGGGCGATATTCCTCCTGGTGTTTACCTACTACAGGTTCACACGGAAAAAGGAACGATGATCAAACGTCTGATTCGTCAATAAGCCCGTTTCCAAATAAACCTATCCTTCTTATCCCACCATTTTTGTACATTTGGTGGGATAAATTTTTTATAGCCCATTCTATTCTCCCAAACAATAAAAACCTCCATTTATGAAACAGCGGCTTCTCCCCTTGTTTTTAGTCTTATTGAGTAGTTTGTTTCTCAACATGACTTGTAACCGAAATACCCCCGTCAAGGAAAATAAAGACGATCAGTCCAGTACTGTAGAGGCAAGTGATGGTTGTGTCGATCCCGCCAAGAAAAAGCCAGAGTTGCTTTGCACCGTTGTCTATGATCCCGTCTGTGGCTGTGATGAAAAGACTTATAATAATGAATGTGAAGCACGTAAGGCAGGCGTGCTGCGTTTTACTGCTGGCGCCTGTGCTAAGGATTGTGTGGATAAGAGCAAGGCCAGCTCTGATGGTTGCCCAGAAATCTATAAACCCGTTTGTGGCTGTAATGAAAAGACTTATACGAATGCTTGCGAGGCGCGAAATGTAGGGGTACAAAAATGGGTAGATGGTCCATGTGCCTCAGACTGTATTGATCGAGATTTGATTGGTCGCAGTGGTTGCCCAGAAATCTACCAACCCGTTTGTGGTTGCGATGGAAAGACCTATAGCAATGATTGTGTCGCACAAAATGCAGGAGGCGTAAAGTCTTGGGAAAAAGGGGTTTGCCCGCAAGACTGTATCGACAAGAGCAAAATCAATCCCAATCAGGCTTGCCCGCGCATCTATCGCCCCGTTTGTGGCTGTGATGGAAAGACTTACAGCAATGAATGTGAAGCTGGAAAGGCAGGTGTGAAGTTTTGGGAAGAGGGGGAATGTAAATAAGACCATAAAATAAAAGAGACAGTTCCCTTAATGGGGGCTGCCTCTTTTATTTTTTACTTTAAGCTGTTGCCTAGAAAGGACAGCCTTCGCAGACGTCTACACGGGCATTTGGATTGGGTCGAGAAACCTGTTGTGTGTTGTAGGTTTCAGAAGTACCCAGAATACGAAACTCTGTGCGGCGATTCATCTGATGTTCCTGCTCGCTACAAGGGATATTGTTCTTACAACCATTCACATTGCGCGTCTCGCCATAACCAACAGGCACCAATCGATTGCGATCTATACCGCGATTAACCAGCCAACGCACTACGGATTCCGCTCTACGCTGAGAAAGCCTGCGATTATAAGAGAAAGATCCTCTGGAATCAGTATGAGAACCAATTTCTACGATGTACTCTGGATTATCCGCCATGGTCTCGTAGAGTTTTTCCAATTCAGAATTGGCTTCTTCGCGTACATAAGACTGGTTGAAGTCATAGTAAATGTGCAGTAAGAAAGGAATTGGATCACCTGTCTTGGTGCCTTCAATACTCCCCCCTACGTCCCAAGTTTTGTCAGGTACGTCAGTGCCATCTGCGATCTCTCCATTTTTGTAAGTCACCCCATCAATTACGCCATCAGCAGGTTCATTGGTATTGGGGTCATACCATAGGTTTTCATCCTGGTTATAGTCAACATTTTTGTATTGGCCAACAGTATCTCCCTCATCTGGGTCAGGTGCTGGCTCTGTACTGGTAATAATTTCTTCGCTAACTGTAGTGGGTTGTAGGTTCAAATTAGCTTGGAGCGTAGTGGAAACTTTTAGCTCCGCTACATCTGCACACTGCCCAGAGACCTTATCCATCAAATAGCTAGGCGCCTTACCTGATACTTGATAGCAGCAATCGTTTTTCAATTTGAAATAGTAGGTACCAGAGTCGTCTGTCGTTATCGTTTGCACTTCATCTTCTTCGCATTCTGGTGTCAGGGTAACGGTTGCTCCCTCAATAGGCATGCCCGTTACCTTATCAAAAACCACCCCTTCGATATCAAAGCTAAGCTCCTTGCTCAGTGGAATTTCAATGATCACCTTCTCACCCAGTGCGATGTCCTTAGTACAACCTTCCTTAGTATTTTCCAAAAACTCTTCAAAAGAGGCGGTGAAGTTACAGCACATATTCATTTTCATATCTACCGTCACCTTACCATCAGCGCCCGTTGTCAAGGTGGATTCTGTACAATCATTTAAGACAGAAGCCCCAGCGATTGGCTCATTGGTCTCTGCATCATAAACCAGGATTTCTACAGGAGAGGCAATCTTTTTAAAGGCATAAATATCATCACGCCCTGTTCCTCCTTCGCGATCAGAGCTAAAGTGACCACAGGTGCCTTCTTCATTAAAAACGACGCCAAAATCATCGGCAATGGTATTAACGGGATAGCCCATATTTTCGATGGTTCCCCAATTGCCTTCGCCTTTGTCTTCCATATAATAGATGTCCAGTCCTCCCAAACCAATTTGTCCATCAGAGGCAAAGTATAAGCGACCAGTTTGGTGATAGTAAGGGAAGATTTCATTTCCTTCTGAGTTGATGCTTGGGCCTAGATTAATGGGTGGGCCCCAGCGTCCACCTTCTTGCTCAGATACATACAAATCCATTCCTCCAAAACCACCAGGCATATCAGAGGCAAAGAACAAACGACTTCCATCAGTGGTCAATGTAGGATGTGCAACGGAGTATTCATCACTATTGAAAGGTAGTCCATCCAGATTATCCCAGGTATCTCCACCGCTTTTAGTGGCAGTGTATACTTTTAGTTTGATGACATCCTCATCAGATTTTCCGGTTTTACCACCAAGGAAATTATTTCGCGTAAAGAAGATTTGCTGGCCATCATTGGAAAAAGAGACGGCTGCCTCATGGTACTTGGTATTGATCTCCTTAGAAAATTTTTGTGGGCGGCCATATTCAAAATTACCACATTCTTCCCCTTTGATCTCATTAGCTTCTACACTGTATAATTCGAGGAAGGGATTTCCCGTCCAGGTAGATTTTCGCTTGATGGCGATGCCTTTATCGCGTTCAGAGGCAAAAATGATTTTGCCATCGTGATAGGCAGGACTCATATCATCCATATTAGAATTGAATTCCATGTGGCTAACTTCATAAATGCCCGCATTCTTGGTCATCAGTTCTTCTTCATAATCACAGGCTTTGACCAAATACTGACCGCGAAGGTCATCTGGCACTTCTTCCACATAGGCTTGGTACCACTCTCTGGCCAAATCGCATTTGCCATTTCTCTGCAATGCCTGACCATAGTAGAGTTTGTGAACGGGTTCTGCCTCGGGAAGGCGAACGACCTGGCCATACCAATACTCTGCATTTTCTGCATCCCCTACTTTGCGGTAGCATTCCGCAATATTCATTTTGGCTTCCGTATTGTCTTCTTTTTCCAGAACCTGATTGTAAACTTCAATGGCGCCAATGTAGTCCAGATCGTACATAAGTCGATTGGCCCTTTTCATTTTGCCTGATTGGGCGCTGGCGGTAGCGACGACGGCAAAAAGCAACAGAAGTGTAAAGGCCGATTTCATCATTTTCATACTCAAAAAAATTTTGATATTTGGAGGGTTCAACGTGACCGTCAAGTCGGTCAATTGGGTTGTTTGTTTGTTACTGAATTTTATTTTAGAAGTATCGCGGTGTGACGACACTTTTGGTTCGATAATTAAACTCGTAGCCCAACATCAACTCAAAAGAGCCTTGAGCTACTGATTGCAGTTTGGTCAGGTTATAATCATAGGCGGCACCAATGCGCAGCCCATTGGTCAAATAATAAGAAGCCCAGATATCTACAGATTCCATAGGCGTACTGCTATCTGCCAGGGTCTCAATTCCCGTCCGCAGCGAAACCCCTACCCAAAGCGCCTGATAAAAAAGCAGGGATAAATCAATATCAAATTCCGTAGGCGCTCCTATATTTTGATAAGCGTCATCTTTATTCAATCCACTCAGCAGACCCACCGTTTTGATTAAGACAGATGGTTTAAGAATGATTGCGTCGCCGCTCACTGGGATGGCCCCTCCAAGACTAAAAAAGTAATGGCGGTATTGTCTGGCCCACTGTGGGGTATTGATATTTTCTTCTCTCAGATCGTATTCGATCAGATGCGGACTGGCTGCTCCTATATAGAAATGCTGGGTATAGTAATAAATTCCAGCACCAAAATTGGGTAACCAATAACTGGGTTCCATCTCTGAGAAAGCATCATCTTGGGTATTTTGAAGATCGATCTCATTCCAATTGGCCCGCCAGTTGATGATGCCTCCCTGCAAACCAATAGATAGCTTACCATTACCCATAGGGATTCGATAAGCATAGCTCAAATTAGCCTGCATCGTATGGGTAGGTCCCACTACATCATTGATGGCTGATAAACCAATGCCAACACGCTTGTTCTTCATTGGGGTGTGCATGGTAAAGGATTGCGTAACTGGCCCGCCAGGAATACCCCACCACTGGGTACGATGCAAGAGTCCAATGGTCATGTGGTCTTTTGATCCAGCATAGGCGGGATTATAGACCAAGCTATTGAACATATACTTTGTAAACATCGCATCCTGTTGGCCAAAGGCTGCAAATCCACTACACAGCAAAAAAGCAACAAAGGTCAAGGTTTTTCTCATATCAAATTTGTTTAATTAAAAGCTTTGGTTAAGTATTATCAAATGAATCTTCGTCTCTTTTATGATAAATCCTTATCATCTATTCCACCCGATCCAAAAATGATGCTAGTTTTAGCTAGATGGAATCGCTTATCGTTGTAACATAATATCACCATGATAGGTATTGCCCTGTCCATCTTCAAAAAGATAGAAGTAAACCCCATCAGGTAAATCATTGCCATCCCATTGGCCTCTCCAGTCGTTGCGATAGTCCTCTGCCTGAAAGACCAGTAAACCCCAGCGATTAAATATGCGCAGTACACTGCCTTCAAAATTTTCAACGCCCTCTATGACGTATTCGTCATTGACCGAATCGCCATTGGGCGAAAAACCACTGTAAAAGGATAATTCACTTGGTGGGCAGGTGACGTAGATAATAACTTCTGCCGTATCACAAGCAACTGGATTGCAAATAACATAGCTAAAGCTATCAACTGAACCGCAAAAACCAGGATTGGGGACATACTGTATCGTACTATCACTGGCTACAAAGGCAGCTCCATTATCTGGTCCTGTTCCCCCATTACTTTCTGGTAAGATGAAGAAATTGTCTATTCCACCATCTGGGATATTGTCATTATCTGTCACATTCAATTCTATTGGTACATCCAAAAAGGTCGTATCCAAATCGTTTGTAACTATGGGTGGTAATCCAACGACAATGGATTCCGTGGTCAAAATATAAGTGGTCGTATCACAAACCTGGAATTCATCACAAATCACCCAGCAAAAGGTATCTATACCAGCCGCAATAGCTTCTACATTCACACAATAGCTATCCGAATCCAGTTCGATATTAAAGAAGTCACTAGTATTGTCTCCGCAAGAGAAGATACTATCTTGTAAGACTCCACCTAATTGGGTAGTATCCAGGCAGTAGCTAACATCAAGCCCCAGGCGTATAATATCCGTTTCGATAGCAGCCTGAGGCAACATACTTTCAACAATAAAAATGGTGGTATCCATATTGCCCAAAGTATCCACCAAGACCCAACAAGCGGAATCTACCCCAGCATCAATCCCAGAGTAGGTAAAACACCAGGTCATGGTATCCAATTCAAATAATACAAACTCGCCACTAGCCATTTCACAGGCATTGTATACACTATCTAATGGCGCATTGAGATTGGTGGTGTCTAAATCGCAGAATTGACCAGACTGATTGAGAAAAAGCGAATCGCTTTCCATCAATGCCCCTTCTCTTCTCACGGTGATGTATAGTTGAGTAGTATCACAATTAGCCAGATCATCGCAAAGGATAATACAAGCCTCGCTGGTTCCTCCTGCGACTTCTCCTGTGTAGATAATGCAATGACTATCGTCATTTAGTTCAACGTCAGTATAATGCCCAATCAGCCCCTCACAATCATTGATAAATTTACCAGGAGTACCAACAAAAATATTGCGATTGATACAGCGAAACTTTACCTGACCAGGAACAATCGTATCGTACACCTCTGTATAACCAATGGCACTCTCTATCTCGTAAATCAATGTGGTGGTATCACATATAGCATTTTCATCACAGGCAATGATACAGGCGGTATCTACACCAGCAGATAAACCCACAAATTGCACACAAGAATCTCCATTAACCAGTTGAAAATCAACGGCTGATCCTGAGGCATCAGGACAATCGTTCCAAACCTGGTCCAGTGTCCCAGGTAGTTCACTAAAATCCAGACAATATATACCTGATTCATCCAAATCAATCGACTCTCGAAGAACCTCGCTAATCACACAATTGGTAATAACGACAAAAGTATCTCGAATGAAGGTCCCATCCTCAATCAAAATGATCTGGTTGGTCCCCAATCCAAAATTTAATGCCGTACCCTTGGCCTCGAGGATATCCCCTCGTTCCAAAGTGTCAAAGCTCAAAGTCGCTTGTACCCAGATTTCGATATCTGAATAAGAATTTTCGGGATTTCCGCCTACAATACGTTTGAGGGTATTATTATTGGCCCAATTGCCCATTGGGTCCCAGATGTTCATAGAATCGACTAATTCGTCGATGGTATTAAAAGGAGCAGAGAAGGAAGAGGAATTAATCGTCCAATTGGACAATTGATAATTGCCAGCCGTTCCCTGACCGTGTAAGTCATTGTAGATGTAAAAACGAGTGGTATCGTAATCGCAACCAGCGATGCCAGATGCATAGGTTAAACCATCCTCAAATATTTGGTAATTATTAATTCCACTAACTGGGATATCCATGCATACCTCTGCCCGATCGCCGCAATTGGACAATTGAACATAAACCGTATCATCGAGATTGGCTAAAGGACCTGGAAATATGGTAGAAGGGGTATAAATAGCTGTCGCCTTAACCGCAATGAAAGGGGAAAGGAAAATAAAGAGTATAGCTACAAAAGTCCACTTTAACGCATAGCGTAAAAACTCAGTTTTCATGGTATTAGCGTTTGCTTTGTACGTACGTTTGTTGATCATATTCCATAATTTGCAAATCCAAATCACTTTTCACTCCACTTTCCCAGAGGAAGGGAGGTCAAAGGATTTTTCAATGCAGCGACCAAAAAATATATAGTCTTTGGAAGATTGATTGTTGAAAACAGGTGTTCTTTTGGGTCGTCGTTATAGTATGATTGCGGTAAATTCAAGAAGATAATACCGAAAATCATGCCAAATACATGAGACTTTTGCCCCATACCAAGTCTAGCAGCAAGCCAACAAATTTGATTATTTTATATAAATAAAAACAAATCAAAAGTACTGCTAATATTCAACAATCTAAATATTAGAGAATCTTTTATAGATCAAATTTGTTGG
>JBCBDH010000087.1:0-13755 GCA_038529855.1 Bacteroidota bacterium
CTGTCTTTGGCGGATGGCATCAATAAACCATTTGGCGGAATCAATTTTTTGCTTGATGAACAAGACGGCTTCTTTCTCTTTGCGATTAGAGCGCTTGGCCTTTCTGTTGTCCTTGTAGGACTTGAGCATATCCTTATACTGCTCATTGATGCGCAGGTCTGGCGCATTGCGAGAGTTGAGCGTGAGCTCTAGCTCGCCATCGCGATTGACAATGGTAAAATCGGGTACGATGTAATGTTGTGCGCGGCTGCCGCTGCCCACATGTCCGCTAGCGGGTTTGGGATTGAGCTTTAGAATGTCGTCGATAGCATTTTTTAATTGCTCTTCCGTGATATTGAGATAGCGTTGAAGCTTCTGATAGTGCTTTTTGGAAAACTCATTGAAGTATTCATCAATGATTTTGAAGGATAGGAGTAGATTGGTTTTTTCTTCTTCTCGATCTCTCTCATCGTCATTGAGGCTTTCGAGGCGATACTCCAATTGCAAAAGTAGACATTCCCGCAGGTCTGTTGCACCAATCCCTGGCGGATCAAAACGCTGGATTTTTCGGAGCAATTTGTCGATTTCTTCATCGGAAGTGATGATGTTTTGTGAAAACATCAAATCGTCGATAATGGCCGAGGGTTCTCTACGCAAATAACCATCATCGTCTATACTTCCAACAATCTGTCGGGCGATGGTTTCTTCTCGCTCATCTTGTAAATCGAGCATGCCCAATTGTTGTTCGAGATATTCGTGAAAAGTACTTTCCACAGCAATGGGAATGCTTTTATCTTCCTCGTCTGAGGAATAATTAGTCGATTTTAATTTATAGCTGGAAGGGTCATCTTCGATATATTCCGTGAGGTAGTCATCTAGTTCGAATTCCTCATCGCGAACGGGTTCGTCCGTATCTGCCTCTCCGTAGCCCTCTTCATCACTGTCGGCCTCCTTAGTTTCTTTGACGATATCGGTTTGCTCGTCTGCCTCTTCTCCCTCCTCCAATGCAGGGTTGGCTTCCAATTCTTCCTTGATACGTTGGTCGAGCGTTGCGGTTGGAATCTGCAACAATTTCATGAGTTGTATCTGCTGTGGAGACAGCTTTTGGAGCAATTTTTGGCTTAGATTCTGCTTTAACATCTGACTTTGAAATAGATGGAACCGCCGAATTGTCGATTCCCTTGGTTTGAAAATAGCCACACTATCGGCCTTTGAAAACATCGTTTAGAAAATGACGATAGCGTTCGTTTGTTTAATCATTATATAGGACTGCGAGTGCTTGCTGAAAGTCATCCTCCTTATCGCCTTTGCCATCGGGAGGGTTCAGGTGGAGCGAGCAGTAGCCATTATCCAAGTATAGGTTGAACACAGCAAAAAAGTCTGTGGTTTATTGGGAAAAAGTGACAACACTAAAACGAATAATGCGCTTATGTTTGTGGGTAAGTAGATTGCAATATAAATCATTTAAACTAATATGTCCATACCTGGGGCGACTTTTTTATCAAAAAACATGCCAAATTATTAATAATCAAAATATTATATACAACTAAGATAAATTTAATATGATAGAGCCTGTCTAGCTTTCCCAGGAGTCGATCCTTTCTAATCATTCCGTATTATTTGACTTATCTTTGTCATCCACAATGTGTCCAATTGCCTAAAAATATTTTGTCATGATCCACATCAACGATCGAATCCATGCCCTTCGCCAGCTTATGCAGGCTCGTCAGCTTGATGCCTACCTCATTCCAAGCAGTGACCCCCATCAAAGTGAATATGTGGCTGATCATTGGAAAAGTAGGATTTGGGCCTCTGGTTTTACAGGCTCGGCAGGCATCGTTGTGATTACAGCTGATCATGCTGGACTGTGGACGGACTCGCGTTATTTCTTACAAGCAGAAGAGGAGTTGGCGGGTAGTGAGATGGTTTTGCATCAACAATTGATTCCCCATGCGCCAGAGCACATCAGCTGGATGGCCGAGCATTTGCCCAAGGGCGCTACGGTAGCCTGTGATGGGATGTTGTTCTCCATCAGTCAGGTTCGCGCTTTGGCTAAGGCTTTTCATCGTGCGGGATTGGAATTGGATCACCAGCAGGATTTAATTGCTGAAGTTTGGAGAGATCGTCCTGCTTTGCCAGACTATCCTGTTTTTGAGCATAAAGTGGCCTTTTCTGGGAAAAGTCGAGTGGAAAAATTACAGGCGGTAAGAGCAGCCATGCAGCAGCGAGGGGCTAGCCATTATTTTATTTCTACCCTGGATGACATTGCCTGGTTGTTTAATTTGCGGGGCAGTGATGTGGAATGCAATCCAGTGTTTATTGCTTATGCGGTCATTGGACCAGAGGTCGCCTATCTTTTTGTCAACCAGACAAAATTAGCGGAAGACCTTCAAAATGCCCTTCGTGGGGATGGGGTGCTGCTCAAAGGATATGAAACGATTGCTGATTATCTAGGCAGTTTACAAAGTCCTCATCGCCTGTTGATTGATCGCAGTACCATTAGTATTCAACTCAATAATTTGATTGATCGGGCAGTGGCTTTGGAAGGAGATAATATTTGTCGGCAGCTAAAGGCGATTAAGAATGAGACAGAGGTCGGGCATATTCGCGATGCTATGCGCAAAGATGGTGTCGCCCTGACGCGTTTGTACCGCTGGTTGGATGCTGAGTTGGCCAATAGAAGTATCCCTGAAGTAGAAGTTGCAGCGCAATTAGCAGCTTTCAGAAAGGCCCAAGGTGATTATCATGGAGAAAGCTTTTCGGCTATTGTTGGCTATAAAGGCAATGGCGCCATTGTTCACTACCGTCCTATGCCTGGGAAATGTGCAGATATCCAGAAAGAGGGCATTTTGCTGCTCGATTCTGGCGGGCAATATACCAATGGCACTACTGATATTACGCGTACTACGGCTTTGGGTACGCCTAGCGAAGAACAAAAACGCAATTTTACGCTGGTTTTAAAAGGCCATATTGCATTGGCAACAATTCAATTTCCCGCTGGTACGAGGGGCATACAATTGGATACTTTGGCCCGTCAGTTTCTTTGGCAGCAGGGGCTTAATTATGGACATGGAACTGGACACGGCGTTGGTTTTTTCCTCAATGTTCACGAACCTCCACAGGGCTTTGCTACCTCTATTTCGCAAAGAGGCGTCACGATATTTGAACCTGGAATGTTTACCTCCAATGAGCCTGGATATTACAAAACTGGCGAGTATGGCATACGCATTGAAAATTTAGTGCTTACGGTAAATGGAACAGATAATGGACATGGACATTTCCTTCGTTTTGAAACCCTGACCCTTTTCCCTATTGATCTTAATTTGGTAGAACGCAGTTTGCTTACAGCAGGAGAAATCGAATGGCTCAATGCCTATCACGAGCGCGTCTATCGAGAACTTGCTCCGCTACTTAGCGAAGAAGAGGCCGCCTGGATGAAGGAACAATGTAGGGCTATCTAAGAAAAAAACCTTCTTTAAAAGGATCATCTGGATTGATGAGAAATTCGTGTTGCCCCGTGATGTAGGCATGGCCGCTTACTTCGGGAATCACAGCGCTGTACGGTCCATAAGTCGTTTCCCTAAAAACGGAACCTTTGAAAACAGAGCCAGTAATGCTCTCAATGCTCATGCTTTCGCCAAGGGCCAATTCGCCCCGAAAAAAATGCAATGGCATCCTCCCCGAAACGCCCGACCCCGTCGGACATCGATCCACCTCTCCATCTGCAAAAATGCAAACATTGCGACTATCAATCCCCTTGCTGACTGGCCCGCCAATAAATATCGTTCCATACAAAAAACTCAAATCTTCCTCAAAAGGATGCTCTACCTTTTGACTCTTCATAATGCCTTGTTTGATGGCCCTCCCTGCTCGTATCAATTGACTGTAATTATCTGGCGTAAGTTCCAGGCTCATTTTAGCCGCATCAACATAGGCATAAAAGGCGCCACCATAGGCCAAATCATAGGACACAAGGCCCCATTCTGGCAGTTCAATACCTTGGTTGGTAGCCAGTACAAAGGAAGGTACACCGTGAAACCGCACTCCTTTTACCTGCCCTCTTTCCAATGCGACATAGGCCGTGATTCGCCCACAGGGTGCATCAATGCGAATGGTGGTCATGGGCTCGATAATTGGTACCCATTGCATCTCTATGGCTAAGGTGGCAATGGCGATGATGGCATGGCCACACATGGTACTGTAGCCCTCATTGTGCATAAAGAGAATACCAAAGTCAGCTCCTTCGTCATTGGGTGGGAGGAGTAAACAGCCGTACATATCTGCATGTCCTCGGGGCTCATGCATAAGGGCCTTTCGAAGATGGTCGTAATGTTGTTTGATGTATTGTCGGTATTCCAGGATATTTTGGCCTTCGATTTTGGGAAAACCGCGAACGATAACCCTTAGGGGCTCGCCTCCTGTATGCATGTCGATGGTTTTGATACGCAACCAATGCTGAGGGGGCTGAAAATGGTAGTAGCTTTTGATTCGGGTATAGACACTGGACATTAGACTTAGGTATTGTGGTACTAAATATAAGCCTTTTTGTCTAAGGGACTAAAAAAAGGTAAATACCTTACTAAGTCAAGCCCTCAAGCTTTAGAATAAAGATCAGAAAGTTGATTGATGTTTGTAGAATTTTTTTGTTTCTTTGCACAAAGTTTAGAAAGCGTAAATACATAAGAAAATGGCTGATCAAATAGAAAATGCGGGGAGGAAAGGCACCTGTTTTGCCTATACACTTATTTTTATCTTCCTGTTTATAGCGCTGTTTTTTTACCTCTATTGGTATAACTTCGACCTCGATTACAGCTAGCCCTTATTATAGGTTTATCTGGCTAAGATAAATTGACGGCTAAACCGCTTAGTCCCCTTAATGGTAAATCGGATTTGGTAGACCCCATTCCCCAATTGGCTTAGGTCATAACTAATGGCTTGTTTGGGTAGTTCTTCATATCGATCATTGAGCACTGGTCGGCCCAAACTGTCGAATAGTTCTATGGTACCAGGTTTACCTACAAAGGCGCCTACGTCAATAAAGAGTTCTTGCGTAGTAGGTACGGGATAGAGGACCAAAGCCTCTGTGTCATAGTCAATGGGAATAGCCACTGTATTTGAGTAGCGAAAGCTACCATCTAATCCAACCTGTTTAATCCGATACTCGTTGATACCAGTAATGGGCCTGGGGTCAAATAGTTGATAGCTATTGAGACTGGTTGTGCTGTCTTGGCTCTCCACTTGATCCAGGGTTTCAAAAGACTGCCCATTGACCATTCTTTCCAAAATAAAAAATGCATTTTGATCATCTGTATTGGTCAGCCAGTCGAGCTGGACTTGGCGCATAGAAAGGGTGCCCGTTAGGGTCAGGATGATTTCTCTTTCGGGGCGATAAATAACCTCAAGCGTGTTGGAGGCTAAGTTTTGGTTACCTGCCAAGTCTTGTAGTAAGCCCGCATTGAGGTTGATGCGTATCAAGCCTGGATTTTCTGGGCTGATGGTACAGCGATAAGATAAATCACTTCCTGTAAGATTACTTGCACTTCCATTTCCAACTGTCAAATCAGATAGTAGAAAACCGACCACGGGCTCACTAAAACGGATATCAATTTCAAAAGCATTCTCCACATCCAAAAGGGCAGTCGACAATTCGATACTAGGCGGTATTTGGTCGGGCTCAATGTATTCTACCGTTAAGGTATTAGAAGCCAGATTGCCATTGCCACTGATATCCTGAACTTGATTGGCGGGGAGTTGGATCTCTACGGTCCCAATGGCCAGTGGGCTTACCCTTATGCGATAGCTACTATTGCTCCCTGTCAAATTATCCAATATACCATTGCTGACCACAAAATCATCAATCGTTAATCCTTCCACCACTTCACTGAATAAAATATCCACTTCAAATGGCCCTTCGACCATGGAATTATTTGTAGATAGATTGATTCCTGGAGGGATAACATCTGGAATTTGGTAAGCGACTTGTAAGACATTAGAGGCCAAATTCCCATTCCCCAATTGATCTTGTACCTGATTGGCAGGCATCCAAATAGACACCTGTCCTTCCACCTGCGGCTGTACCACCACGCTAAAGTCGCTTCCGCTCCCACTAAGGCTATTCACCTGTCCGTTTTCAACAATCAAATCACTGAGGGTAAAACCCTGAATGGTTTCATTACTCGTGATGGTCACTGTAAAGGCGCCAGTGACTATGGCAGCATTGGTGCTTAGGTTTATACTAGGTGGGATATTATCCAAGGGCGTATATTGAACTGTCAGCCAATTGGACCCCACATTGCCATTCCCCGCCAAATCGATCAATTGATTGGCATTGATATACATGGTCACTTGCCCTTCACTGATGGGGTCAACCCCTAGCGTATAAGTAATACCATTTCCATTTAGGGCCAAGCCCGTTCCATTATCAATCATTATATCCTCGATGCTAAAACCCGTAATGCTTTCACTAAAGTTGATGGTGATGTTAAAAGGCCCGTCTACTTGTGTACTGCTGGTACTGAGTGTGACTACGGGAGGGGTCAAATCAAGTGGCAAATATTGGATATTCAGCCAGTTGGAACCCAAATTCCCATTTCCTGCCAGGTCTGTCAGTTGACTGGCCAGGATATAAATGGTCACTGTTCCCTCGGCTGTCGGACTAATTCCCACGCTGTAATTGGTCCCACTACCGTTCAGAGATATGGCAGTCCCATTGACCACCACCACATCTTCCAAAGCAAAACCCATGACGGCTTCACTAAAGTTAATATCAACACTAAAAGCCCCACTCACCTGTGCGCTGGCACTACTTAAGATAACCGTTGGTGGGGTATTATCTAAAGGGTTGTATTGGACATTGAGGATATTGGAAGCCAGATTTCCATTCCCCGCTAAATCTGTCAAACGATTAGCGGGTATTTGGATGCTGACATTACCTTCGCTGATGGGATTAATGGACAAAGTATAGCTATTGCCATTGGCATTTAGAGCACTGGCAGTGGCATTGGTCAAGAGCAAGTCGCCTATTTCCAAACCAATAATGGCCTCACTAGCGATAATTTCGATGCTAAATGGACCATTTACTTGAGTAGAAGAGGAATTGAGTAATATACTTGGTGGCGTATTATCTACAGGCGTATACTGAACTTCCAAAGCATTAGATGCCAGATTCCCATTTCCCGCCAGGTCGGTTAATTGGTTGGCTGGAATTTGAATACTGATGGCTCCTTGAGCGATGGGATTGACGGTGAAGCTGTAATTGCTACCACTACCAATGAGGTTGGCGGCATTTCCATTGGTCACTTGGATATCGGCCAAACTAAAGTTATTGACATTTTCACTAAAACTAATATTGACGGGAAAGGCGCTGCTAACAATAGTGGAAGGCGTATTGAGCAAAACAGTAGGTGGGATATTATCTACTTGCTGGTATTGGATATTGAGGATATTGGAGGCAGTATTGGGATTTCCGGCCAGGTCTGTTACCCTATTATTGGGTAATTGTAGGGTAATAAGACCAGGAGCTGCTGGTTGAATAGTCATGGTATAAACAGCTCCATTTCCACTCAATGCTCCTGTCGTCGCATTCGTTAAAACAAAATCACTCGCATTAAGCCCATTGATGTCTTCACTAAAAGTAACAGTCACTTGAAAGGGGCCATTCACTGTTGTCAAAGGAGTATTTAAATTAACTACAGGTGCTTGATTATCAATTCCGTCTACATCTACCCAAAGATCATCAGCCAGGGTATAAAAGCGCTGTTGGCTACTTAGCAAATCCCTATCGTCAGCACGGAAGCGAAGGTGGTAGCGTCCTGCTTGGCTAAAGGTGGCATTGGTTGAATAGGCATTGGGATTGGAAAAAAGGACATTGCCAGGGCCTTCTACTAGTTCCCATTGTACTTCTGTGAGATTGATTAATTGGTCATTATTTTGAGTTTGTGCGTTAAGGGAAATAGCTTGTCCAGTCATAGCCATTTGATCCGCTCCAGCGTCTATTGTATATCCCGTAGTACTTGCTGGCCAGGGCCAGGGCGGGCTTTTCATAGAGGGAAAATGTTGGCGATAAAAGTCAAATCGGCCTTCCCAATAGGCGCCAGGATGGCTATGGGCCAGTTCGCGGGCATGTAGTAAAATGCGTTGACCCTCCAATTGATTATAGGCTGTAAAGGTGGCTGCGGCAGGGCAAACATCATCTTCGTAGCTCACGATGCCCAGGGAAGGTCCGCTGTAACCTTGGGCAAATGTGCTGGCTTCAAAATATTTGACACTTTGCAGAGTTGCTTCAAAGTGGGTGGGATCACCATTTTGGGTTTGAGAGCGATCGAGGTAATAGGGAAAACCGCTGGCTTTGCCATATTTCAAACCCGCATGCTCGCAATGAGTGGGATTGCTATAGACCAATAACTTCACCCTAGTATCCAATCCAGCCAGCATAATCGCCAGACCTCCGCCCTGACTCACCCCATTGACCGCTAATTCACTACCATTGAAGTCATTTCGTGTATAGAGATAGTCGATGGCTCGGATACCTGCCAGGACTGCCAACTTGCTGTACAACTGATTGGGATCGGTGATTTCGTCGGGCATATAGGCATTGGGATCAAATTGATCGGGCTCGCTATTGTGGATGCTGATGGACATAGAAATGGCTCCACCTTGTTCGGCCAGCGTGATGTCGGGTTGGACCACATTGGGCTGACTGCCAAAGGAGGGGAGGGAGAGGATGGCAGGAAAGGGCCCTGCCCCATTGGGGATGACGATATAGCCATAAACGCGACGGCTGCTAACCGTAGCGAGGTTGACGCGATAAGTCGTTGAATAGGCATTGGTACTGATCCAAGTGACTTGTGGATCAACGGGAACAGCAGCTAGTTCGGTCTTAGCCTGATTCCAGAATTGATCAAAATCACTGGGAACCGTTTCTAGTGGCTGAATTTGATAAGGAGCAAAAACCGCAGCGGCATTGGCAAATTGCCCATTTTGCTGGACACTGCATTGGACCAATCCTGGTTCGGAAAGGCTAAAAGGGATGCTAACCTCATGTCCAGGCACCAAATTGACCGTCCCAGTAGCGATGGGGGGCGTAAATCTATCATAGCTAATCGTATAATTGGCTGATCCTGGAATATTGGAGCTGACGACAAACTGTGCCGTTTCATTGATCGCATATTGTGCCGTTGCCCGATCGGCAAGGATTTGAAGTTGAGCCTGTGCGGATAGGCTGATCAAGAACAATAGCCCACACAGCATATGCTGTGTGAAGTTGTTTTTGTGCCCCCTCAGTTGGGCCTTTCTTCCGGTAAGAAGTAGTCGAAATACGTTTTCCATAGTATTTATTTCTGTACGGGGGAGGGAGGTATGTCCTGCCATGATCCATTCGTACAGCACCTAAAAATACACATTTTTGGGAGAGGCTAGAAAACCAGCGGACCCAAAAGCGCTATGATAGAGGGATATTGTCAGCGTGTGTACTAAAAGATCAGTCTTACAGGGATATTGGGGTGAGAGGGGATTGTGCGATGGATTAAACAAGAATCGCTTAATCCACCGCAAATATAGGAATATTACTAAAGAATGTCAAAGGACGAGTCTAAAGTACGGATACTCAATCGTTCAAATCAAACTGTACCAATTTGGCAAACTGTTTAGCACGGCTGTTGATCTTTCTTTGGTTGAGTCCTTTTAGTCGGTCGATGCTAAAGGCTTCCACACAGAAAGAAGCCATCGTAGAACCATAGATCACAGCGCGTTTCATATTGTTGAAATTCACCCGATTGGTCTTGGCCAAATAGCCCATAAAGCCACCAGCAAAGGTATCGCCTGCACCTGTGGGATCATGAACCTCCGCCAATAGCAAGGCAGGCGCATAAAACAATTGCTTTCCATGAAAGAGTAAGGCACCATGCTCCCCCTTCTTGATCACCAAGTACTTAGGGCCCATTTTCTGTATCACTTCCGCTGCTTTAATCAGCGAATACTCACCAGATAGCTGTCGCGCCTCCTCATCATTAATGGTTAAGACATCCACTTGCTTGATGGTCTTCTTCAAACTTTTCAAAGCCACATCCATCCAAAAATTCATCGTATCCATCACGATCAATTTGGGTCGCTTCTTCATCTGACGAATCACTTTGAGCTGAATCTCTGGCGTCAAATTCCCCAACATCAAGAACTTGGCATGTCTATAAGCCTCTGGCAATTTAGGATTGAAATCAGCCAATACATTAAGATCGGTCGTCAAGGTATCCCGAGTATTCATATTATCGTGATAACGCCCAGCCCAGAAAAAGGACTTCTCGCCCTCCTTAATCTGTAATCCGTCCAAGTTGATCCCTTTTTTGCGCATATACTTCAATTCAGGCTCTGGAAAATCATCTCCTACGACAGAGACTAGTTGGATGGGTTGGGTAAAATAAGAAGCAGCAAGACTGATATAAGTAGCAGCTCCACCAATGACGCGTTCTGCCTTTCCAAAGGGCGTTTCAATAGAATCAAAAGCGACAGTACCGACAGTTAATAGGCTCATATAGAGGTGTGTTGTAAGCGAATTAAAAAAAAGATGCGCAAAGATTGCGCTTTTATTTGGAATGTAATAACTTTGTCGCGCTCTTTTAGAGAAAAGGGCCGATTTGCTTACCAAAGCGAACTTCAACAACGAAAAGCCTCCATAGCTCAGCTGGTTAGAGCGCCGGACTGTTAATCCGTAGGTCCTAGGTTCAAGTCCTAGTGGGGGCGCAAAAAAAAAGCCTTGATTGTCGAGAGATATCAAGGCTTTTTTGTTTGTGCTGTAGTAATCGAGTATCAAACTGACTCCAAGGCAGTTTGGTACTCAATACACAAAAATTTAACTAAACCAAAACCGCCTGGCCAAGCAAAACCCGACCAGGCGACACCCCCTCTCCATTTTGCTTATCAAGCCAACAAAAACAAATCTCTTTATAGACAAGTACATAGACTAACCAGCCCAATACCATTTTAAATAGCACCAATTCTCTCATGATCAACGTTTTTGATTTTTTAATTAGATATCCTCTAAGGGATACATAGCTATAAGTCAATAGAGGAGAGGAGTGTGACTAGAGCATCAGAGATTCGCTCCAAAAAAAATGCCGACCCTCCACTAGAAAGTCGGCAGCTCATTTAGGTATAAATGATAACAGAGAAATTTTGTTGGCTGGGAAATAAAAAATCCGCATGCCTCTCTCTTTTGAGAAGCATTTGCGGATCGCTGTATTCGGTTTGATTATTTCCTTAAGCGTTAGGCTGGTCGAAGTCGAAATGGACTCGGCCAGTTTTGACGTCGTACATGGCGCCGACGATGTCGATTTCGCTGCTGGTGTACAGGTCGTTGAGTACCGGGCTCTTAGCCTTGATTTGCTCGATGGCAATGTGGACGTTTTTGCGAGCGACGGTATTGACAAAGTCTAGATTTTTGGAGCTGCGGTCGGTGCCTTCGGGTGTTTCGATGGCGTTGACAGCGGGCATGATTTTATCTAGCATTTGTGTGAGATTGCCGAGCTGGGCATGGTCGCAGGCGCCTTTGACGGCACCGCAGGAGGTATGGCCCATGACGACGATCAATTTGGAGCCCGCCAGTTGGCAGGCAAATTCCAGGCTACCCAGAATATCGTAGTTGATAAAATTACCGGCAATTCTTGCATTAAAGATGTCGCCGATTCCCTGATCAAAAACGATTTCTGTAGGGATACGAGAGTCGATGCAGCTTAGTATAGCCGCAAAGGGATACTGTCCTGTAGCCGTTTGAGCAACTTGCTCGTGCAAGTTGCGATTTACAGGATTGCCATCGACAAAACGGGCATTGCCCTCCTCGAGCATGTGCTGAGCCGTTTGTGGGGTGATGGCAGATTGTGTTTCAGCCGTTTGTGTGATAGTCATTTAAATACTTAGAATTTTAATATTTATTTATAATTGCAGATGATTAAAATTAGTACATAGAAAAATTTGGTTTCATGGGGTGAAAGCTTTCATAGCTTTACAAGTCGTTAAGCCGATGCTACCTGCCCGTTTTTGGTCAATTGGTTGCTGGTCAAGGCATTTTCCATCTCGCGAACTTGGTTGGGAATACCCTTCTTGAACTTGCGTTCAATGACCTGTAACTCAATATCCCGGTAGTGGGCATTGGTCTCAAACTCATCTATTATCTCAATGACATCGTGGTCGATATTAATCGACTTGGAGGCGTCGATGATTACCTTGGCACCGTCGGGAATTTGACTTAGCGTACGCTGGATGCTGGCCTTATTGATAAAGGTGACATCTTCAGCTAGTTCCAAACGGATGATACCGTCCTGAAGGTGCTTGTCAGATTCAAATAGGAATGGCTTCTTGTAATTATTGTACAAGATGTAGAAAATCGCTACAGCCAGTCCAATTCCGATCCCCATCAATAGGTCGGTAAGTACAATACCCAAGATGGTGACGATGAATGGAACAAAATGCGTCTGTCCAAGTGAATACATCTGCTTGAACAAAGTAGGCTTTGCCAATTTGTAGCCTACCATGAACAAGATGGCTGCCAAACTTGCTAATGGAATTAGGTTCAATAACTTTGGAATCGCCATGGCACAAACCAATAAGATAATTCCATGCATGATGGCAGACATCTTGGTGCGCCCACCTGATTGTATGTTGGTCGAACTACGAACGATTACCTGGGTAATGGGCAAACCACCAATTAGTCCAGAAATAATATTTCCGACACCTTGCGCTTTCAATTCCTGATTGGCAGGGCTGACGCGCTTATAAGGGTCCAGTTTGTCGGTTGCTTCCAGACATAACAAAGTCTCTAAACTCGCCACTACGGCAATCGTTATCCCGGTTACCCAAACAGCTGGGTTGCCAATATGGCTAAAATCGGGAAAGGTAAATTGAGCAAAAAATCCAGATATGCTATCTGCTACCGGAATGGCAACAACTTGATCATCTGCTAAACCAAAGGTGCCATTCCCTTGGAATATCAGATTCAACAATATACCTAGACTGACCACAACCAGTGGTGCTTGAATAATTTTGAAGAGGCTGATCTTCTTCATAAAGGGCCGCTCCCACAAAACCATGATGGCCAATGAGAGTACAGAAATCAAAACGGCCCCAGGGCTGATCGCCTCAAACATATAATAGAGCTCTGTGAGCGTATTATGACCATCGGGCTGGGTGAAAGCCAAACTGCCTTCATAGTCTTTGTCGTATCCAAAAGCGTGGGGAATCTGCTTGAGGATAATGATAATGCCAATACCTGAAAGCATCCCCTTGATGACGGAAGAAGGAAAATAATATCCGATGATTCCCGCCCGGGCAAAACCTAAAAGCAACTGGAACACACCGCCCAATACGACGGCTAGTAAAAAAATGTTGAAGGCACCCAAATCTTGGATTGCCACCAATACGATTACAGCCAAACCGGCTGCAGGACCGCTAACACCTAATTGTGAATCACTAAGTGCACCAACGACGATACCGCCGATGATTCCCGCAATGATTCCCGAAAATAGGGGGGCTCCCGAAGCTAAAGCAATACCTAAACAAAGGGGTACCGCAACTAAAAATACGACGATAGAAGCCGGAAAGTCGTACCTCAGATTTTTTAAAAATCCGTTGTTCTCTACTGGACTCATGAGAAGTGAGATTTTGAAAATGATAGAATAAAAGAGGGGTCAGTACACAACAGTATGACCAACTGTATGATAATGTGAACTATATGATGACTGCTTGGTGAGAAGCAGATTATGGAGTTTAACCTTGCAATTATAATAACTT
>JBCBDH010000088.1:0-13689 GCA_038529855.1 Bacteroidota bacterium
ACCTGTAGCTACAATTTATCTCAGGATAATA
The DNA here is from genome assembly GCA_038529855.1 of Bacteroidota bacterium. Classification (GTDB taxonomy): domain Bacteria; phylum Bacteroidota; class Bacteroidia; order Chitinophagales; family Saprospiraceae; genus JBCBDH01. The sequence goes on from JBCBDH010000088.1 coordinate 32, forward strand.
TTGATAAAGGCAAGTTTAAGGTCTGTTTGGAATATCACATCAAAAACTGTGAAGGTCCCTGCGAGGGGCGACTCTCTGAGGCTATTTATAATGAGCGGATCGATTTGATCAAAAACATACTCAAGGGACATTTTGGTGCCGTAAAAATGCATTTCAAACAAAAAATGCAAGAGTATGCGGAAAACCTGGAGTTCGAAAAAGCCCAAGCCCTGAAAGATAAACTACTGGCTTTTGAAGACTATCAAAGCAAATCAACGGTTGTCAGCACAACCATTCGGGATGTCGATGTCTTCTCTATCGCTACGGATGACAAACAGGCCTATGTCAATTTCCTTAAAGTGGTCAATGGGGCAGTGATCAATGCTTATACTTTAGAGATGACCAAAAATCTCGATGAAGAGGAGCGCGATTTGTTAGAATATGCCATTCCCGTACTTCGCGAGCGGTTCAATAGCATCACCAAAGAGCTGATCTTGCCTTTTGAGGTGCAGGTGATGGAAGAGGATATGGTCATGACGATTCCCAAGATTGGGGATAAGAGAAAATTGCTGGATTTGTCAGAGAAAAACGTCAAGTACTTTTTACTACAAAAACAGCGTGAGCAGATCAATAGACTCAACAAAAAGACACCAGCTGAACGTATCCTACGAACCCTCCAATCGGATTTACAGATGGAGGAGCTGCCCATGCACATCGAGTGTTTTGATAATTCTAATATCCAAGGTTCCAATCCCGTCGCCTCCTGCGTCGTCTTCCGCAATGCCAAACCCGCCAAACGCGACTATAGACATTACAAAATCAAGACTGTAGAGGGCCCCAATGATTTTGCTTCAATGGAAGAAGTCGTCCATCGCCGCTATCGCCGCCTGTTGGATGAGGGAGAATCCCTGCCCCAGTTGATTATCATAGATGGAGGTAAGGGGCAGTTGAGTTCGGCCGTAGTGAGTTTGGAACGCCTGGGGATTTTGGATCAGGTGACCGTCATTGGGATTGCCAAAAAATTGGAAGAAATCTTTTTCCCAAACGATGGTATTCCCTTGTACATCAACAAAAAATCAGAGTCGCTTAAGCTTATACAACAGGCCCGAAATGAGGCGCACCGCTTTGCCATTACCTTCCATCGCAACCAGCGTTCTAAAGATTTTACGAGTAGTGAATTGACACAGATTCCAGGCATTGGGGAGAAAACAGCAGAGAAATTACTCCGCGAATTTGGTTCTGTGAAAAAGGTGCGTGAAGCCAGCGATGAAGCCCTCCATATCGCTGTAGGTCCTTCGACTACGCTAAAGCTTCGTCGCTATTTTGCCCAGCAAAGTGGTGAAGTAAGCTAGCTGAGTCATCTAAATCATTGTCCTCCTTGTGATAAAGCTCTTTGTCCCATCTCCCGAAGCTCTGTCTGAAAAGCTGCCCCTACCTTTTTTTCCAAAACCCGTCCTTTAGCATCCAAAAAGAGCAGCGTAGGATAGGTATTGACATTAAAAACGACGGCCAAATTAGGCCCATTCCCCCGCTCCGCATCAACCTTGTAGCTGAGAAAATTATCATTTAAAAATTTGGCAATTTCTTTATCGTTAAAGACTTCCTCGTCCATCAATCGGCAAGGTAGACACCAAGTGGTGTAGAAATCGACAAAAACGAGTTTATCCTGTCGCTCCGCTTCGTCTAAAACATCAGAAAGGGTCTCTGAATTGATAAAGGCGACTTCTCCGCTTTTTACGGAAGTTTGGTTTTGCTCACCTGCAGGTTTAGCGCCTTTGCAAGCGGCGAAGGACAATAGAAAGAGTACAGATAAAAAGAGGATGGGAGATCTCATCAGTGCATTATTCAATCAGTAAAATAATGTTGGTAAACGTTCTTTACGTGGGTAAAGTTGTTAAGGTTGGTCTTAGTGAATAGCAAATTTAAGTTTTTTTAAGCTAAAAATCACTCTCCAGCCCGAACCTGCTCTAGTACCTCCGTCCAAGTAATTTGAATATCGACTTTGGGTTCACTACGATAATAGATGTAGCCCTTTTCCCTTGCATAAGGATGGCTAATGCTGTCGACGAGTTGAATTTGATCAAACCAAGAGGAAGTGGTATAAAATTGATCATCTACCATAATTTGATTGTCAAAACTCACCTGTTCTGGTGCCCAAAGCATGTAGCTGCTGTTAAAGCTATAAGCCTCTGGCAACTGGTATTTATCGCGAAAGTAATTGAGCGCTCCAGCATGGCCATAAGAGCCTCCAAAGAGCTGACAAGTCGCTTTTTTGTCCTCGGGTAAGGTATGATAGATCTTACTTACTTTTTGAACCATTTCTTCCCAGCCATGCATATCAGCAATATCTTGAGGAAGCTTGTGGTATTGACCATCTTCCCATCTCAGAGGGGCCTCCAAACCATAGGTGTCGACCATGAACTGGCAATAGGCCGCCATTTGTTCGACGGGAAGCAGGGGTAAAAAGTAGGGGGCGACGCCTGAATTGGCAAAGACCATGACAGCAAGCAAAGCGATTTGATAAGCTGTCTTTTTGAGCCATTGGGCCAAGGCCAAACCGCCAAAAGCAAATAAAACAGTAAAGGCTCCAATAGTATAATAAGCCTTACCACTAAAAAATAAAATTACAGCCAGACAGGCCAAAAAAGCGATTCCCAAAAAGCGATAGGGTTTAAAAGGCGCATGGACAAATAGGGCCACCAATCCAGTGATCCAGACCAGGGCAGCCGCAAAATGGAACTGCAGTTGAGAAAGCAAAAAATGGGAGGCGCTGACGTGAACCAATTGGGTTTCGCGCAGCTCTTGCATGTGTCTAACTACGGGAAAGCCCTGCTCATACTGCCAAAATAAATGGGGAAGTGCCAGCAGCAGGGCAATGGCTAAGGCGATATAGGGATAGGGCTTCCCTAGCCATTTGCGCTCCTTCGTCAGCAATAAGCCAAGGAACAAATCAAAGGCATAAAATACGATGGAATATTTGGTCAGAAAGCCCAAACCAGCCACTATGCCCAGGATATACCAATAGCGATGGGCTTCTTTGCGAATGGCTTTGATGAGAAAAAAAGCCATTAAAAACCAGCAAAATTGATTAAAGCTCACGGGTTGGAAAAGGGAATTAGAACCCAGATAGGCAGGAGATATCAAAAAGGCTGTACAAGCTATTCCAATCGCCCAGGCTTTTCCACCCAAATCCTTTACTAAATGGCCAAGCAAAAAGATGGTAATGGTTCCCGCTATGGCTGGCAATAGCCGTATGGCAAAAACACTTCCACCAAGCCATCCTGCCAACATCCCTAAAAAAGGTGTCATTGGCGGAACTTCCATAAAACCCCAGGCCAGATGATTACCCTGATCAAAATAGAGGTATTCGTCGCGATGCAGAGCGTACTGCGTATTGGTAAAAAGATGGGTGAATAATTTGAGTGCGGTGAAAAATAGAATAGTGTAATTAGAGCGATTCATAAAATCAGGACTTAAGGATTAGCGTTGAAGTACTTTTTGATAAATCGCTTGAGTTTGTTGGGCCATTTTACTTTTATCAAATGCGCTGACAAATTCAAGGGCATTATGCGATAATCTTCTGGCCAAAGCCTCATCATCTAGTAAACGAACCAACTGAGCCGCGAGTTTTGGCGCATCCCCTACTGGAGCGAGCAAGCCATTGTATTCCGCTTTGACCAATTCGGGAATTCCCCCTGTATCCGTAGCAACAATAGGACGCGCAGCGGCCATCACATCCAGCAGGGTACTCCCCAAGCCTTCTGATTTACTGGTAAATAGAAAAAGGTCAATCTCTGGAAGAATCTCGGGAATATCCTCTCGAAATCCAGTGAGTAAAATATGACTCCCCAAGCCCTTTTCCAATATATATTGCTCGACGGCAGCCTGCTCTCCGCCATCTCCACCAATAAGCAAGAAATAGGCGAAGCGCCCTCTTTGCAGAAATTCATAAGCGGTATCTACAAAGGTGAAGTAATCCTTTGGAGGGGCAATGGCCGCTACATTAGCAATGATGGGCCAATCTTCCTTCAGGTTCAAAGCTTTTTGGAGTCGTCCGCTGGCTTGGTGTCCAAATCGCTTGAGGTCAATTCCATCATAGACGACGAAAAGCTGCTGAGGTTGCTGAATACGCTTTTGGATGATTTGTCGAATAGCATGGGAGACGCAGATGATGGCTTTGATCTGAGGGTGATTGTATTTCCATTGAGAAAAAACGGCAGCCCGAATGGCTTTATAAATGCGGCGGCTCAAAACAATTGGTAGGTCTAAACCCCAAAGACTAGCAGCTATACAGGCAAAACTATGACTATGGCTATCATGGGCATGTATCAATTGAATCTTTTCTCTACGGCAAAATGCCTGAATTTGATAAGCCACATAAGGATTAATGGACAGCCCTTTTCGATAGGTATGGTGGGGAATTTGATGCTTGGAGCAGTATTGGGCTACTGCTGATCCCCGCAAGCAGAACAAGTACTGTTGATGTCCCTCCTGCGCCAATTCTTCGTATAAATAAGCGATCTGCTGTTCGCCTCCTCGCCAAGTCCGAGCAGAGGAAAGGTGGAGTATGCGAAGCACAGGCTTGGGCATGACAGATGGGGATTAGGTATTCTTTTTATACAGCAAGCTCAATTTACGGTATTTTTGGTAGACCAAGTAGGCGTCTCGTTTGCTGATCACCCAGCCATAATAGCCATCTAAGAATCCTCTTTTAACAAAAAAGGAGCGGAAGAATCGGAAAAGTGGACCAATGTACATTTTGAGATAGGGAACGGACCGCTTCATGCTGTACATCTCCTCAGCGGCCAATTGGCTGTAGCGCTCCAAACGCTTGAGATGGTCTTCTTTACTCGCAAAGGAATAGTGATAGAGTTTACCTTTGATCTTTTTGACGGTATAAGCTGAATTTTTCCCAAGGGTCTCGTGAACGAAGTCGCCCTCCCAACGCAGTTTTTTACGGTTGAACAAGCGAATTTTCCAATCTGGATACCAGCCAGTATGGCGAATCCACTGGCCACAAAAACTGGTGAGTCGATCTAGGGCATAAATGACATTTTCCTCGGGCTCCCACTGCTGTAGGCTACTGATCAAATCATCAGATAATACCTCATCAGCATCTATGGACAAAACCCAGTCGTTTCGACAAAGGCTATTGCCATGATTTTTATTTTGGCTGTAGCCTTTCCAGGGGTAGCGAGTCACCCGAGCGCCCATCTCCTCGCAAATGGCCACGGTTTGATCGCTACTCATGGCATCAACCACGATGATCTCATCAGCTACCTGCTGAATCGCTCTTAGACAGGTGGCAATGTTCTTTTCTTCGTTGAGGGTAATGATGACTACAGAAATCGGGTATTTCATAGGTGTTATTCCGTCTCTTTAATCAAGGGCGCCTCGCCCATCTCCTTCAAATGGCCAAAGGCAATAAAGCTGGGATTGAGTAAATTGGGCTTATTGTATTGTAAAGGAATGGCTTGATGGGCTTGTAAAACCGCTCCTCCAGCCTCTTCCAAAATAATCTGTGCAGCTCCAGTATCCCATTCCATTGTGGGTGCCAGGCGGGGATAGACTTGAGCCTCTCCCTCTGCGATGATCAAAAATTTGAGAGAGCTGCCTCTGGGAACCAGCTCTGGTTGATCAAATTGGGCGACATATTTTTCCGTAGCGGCATTGAGGTGCGAACGAGAGCAAACAATGCGAAGACCATTTAATTGTGGCTTGAAATCTCCTACTTGGAGTTTTTGTGGAGAAGCAGCAAGACTCTTTTGAAGATAAGCCCCTTCTCCTTCTACCGCCCAATACATTTCGTCCTTTACTGGGACATAAACCACTCCTACTACTGGTCTTTGCTCGTGAATGAGCGCGATGTTTACAGTGAATTCTCCATTGCGTTTGATGAACTCCTTAGTACCATCCAAAGGATCAACCAACCAATAATACGGATAGCCCTTACGCTGCTCGTATGGGATGGCCTTATTTTCCTCTGATACGATGGGGTAGACCGTGGGTAATTGTTCTAAGCCTTCACAAATCACACGATTAGCGGCTTGATCGGCCAATGTAAGGGGGGATTGATCTTCTTTTTGCTGTACTTCGATCCCCTCTTCGCGATGATAGACCTCGAGAATCGCAGCTCCTGCCCTTCGGGCAATGTCCTGTACCTCCTGAATAAAAGCAAATGACATAGCGCTCAAAATAATGCGTTTGAATAATAGAAAGGGTAAAACAAATGTCGTTCCTTACCGTATAAATTAGCGACCAATCGTCGAAATAATGCGATACTGACGAAGGCTGATCCCAAAAGTATTGCTTAATATTGTATTCGCAAAGATATTAAAAGCCAGGTATGAAAAAAGTATTAGTAAGCGGTGGATGTGGTTATATTGGTAGCCATACCATAATAGACCTAATCGATAATGGGTTTGAAGTGGTCTCTGTAGATAATTTGGTCAATTCTAGCGATGAAGTACTCGATGGTATTGAACGCATCACTGGAGTTAAGGTGAGCAATTATGCTGTTGACCTCTGCGATCTGGAAAAAACCCAGCAGATTTTTAAAGATCATCCCGATATTGTTGGTGTGATCCATTTTGCTGCACTAAAATCTGTTGGCGAGTCCGTTGAGCAGCCCATGCGCTATTTCCGCAACAACTTGAACAGTCTGCTAAATATCGTTGACGCGGCACAGCGCCACGGGGTCAATCATTTTATCTTCTCTTCTTCTTGTTCGGTTTATGGCAATGCCAAAGACCTCCCCGTGACAGAAGATACGCCCATGGAACCTGCGGAATCTCCTTATGCGCGTACCAAGCAATTGGGTGAACAGATCCTTCAGGATTTCGTCCTTGCTCATCCAGAATTTAAGACCATCATCCTGCGTTATTTCAATCCCGCTGGCGCACATGAAAGTACACTGGTGGGCGAAGCACCGCTGAATCCTGCGCTCAGTTTGGTTCCCGTTATTACCGAAACGGCTAGTGGCAAGCGGTCGAAAATGATGGTTTATGGCAATGATTACGATACGCGGGACGGTAGCTGTATTCGCGATTACATCCACATAATGGATTTGGCCAATGCACATACCAAAGCCATGCAGTACGCTTTGAAAGTAGCTACTACACCGCTTTGTGAAGTCTTTAATTTGGGAATGGGCGAGGGCGTGACGGTGCTTGAGGCGATCAAGGCTTTTGAAAAAGTGAGTGGCCAAGCACTGAACTATGAATTGGGCCCCCGTCGGGCTGGAGATGTCATTGCCATTTATGCCAACAAGGACAAGGCTGTGCGACTACTCGGTTGGGAAGCTAAGCGAAATATCGAAGATATTATGCGTACTGCTTGGGCTTGGGAACAGCGGGGAGCAGTGGTTCAGGTGGATCGCTGAGTAGATGAATGTGCCAGAAATTGTATTGTTAATAAAAATAAGTTGTCCGAATTTCCAGTATAATTTACGTATTTACAATTCAATACGAATATAATATTTATACCATATTTTAATGGTTGATATGTGTAAAAGTATCAACTATATCTCTAATATTCCCTTTCCATTTTTGTAAAATTCGAGAAATTATTACATCTTTGTAATGATCATTTTATATGATCAACAAACAAATCTATGGGTTAAGTTCTAAAAGAACAGTCATAGGGTGTCCATAGTCTTGTTGCCTTGTCGAGTGTCCGCTCGGCAAGGTTATTTTTTTTTCTGCAAGATGCCTTTTTGATAAATGGTCATGGGAAAGGTTTTGACTTCTGGGATATCCTCTTCTCCCATTTTGGTATTTCCAGTAATGCTAACGGGTTCTGTTTTGCCTGCAAAAATCTCAAAGATCATTTGTCCGTCTCGCAGTTCGTGAGAAGCCATGATCAAACTGCCTTGTACTTCATACCAACTGACTAGTTTATTTTGATTGAACAAATAGGATTCGATATAGATAGAATTGTTCTCATCCGTCAGGTACCATCCTTTTTCGGAATCGATGGTGGTCAGTGCATAGGGTTTAATTACTTCCTTCTCGCCACTGTAAGTTGTTGACCATTCCAATCGCCCAAGTGTATCTCCTGGACTGATGCTCATTTGCATGGGGATGCGTTGCAATTCCTTATTGCCGCGATAGATGACCAATTCTCCCTCCCATTCGCCCATCCAATCATCGGGGAATTGACTTTGGCGCTGAACAGGGACATCAGGTGTTTGTAGGGGCTGGACATTTTTTGGACCACAAGCCAGGCAGGCTATGCTAATCAAGCCACAAAAAAGAAGACGGTATAGCATGATATTTGTTAGTTTTGAGATAATTTATTAAAAAATCATTTAATGTATTAATCCATCCTATGCATTTTTCTACCCTCCTCCTTTGCTGGCTGCTGATTTTGCCCCTCCTCGCAATGGCTCAAGCTGATTATTTTCAACAAGAAGTCAACTATACCATTAAGGTCACTTTAGATGACCAAGAGCATCGTCTGGATGGCACCATCGACATCGAGTATCACAACAAGTCGCCTCAAGCCCTCAATGAGATTTACATGCATCTTTGGGCCAATGCCTTCAAGGACCGAACCACAGCCTTTTCTCGACAGAAACTTCGCACGGGGAGTACTCGTTTTTTCTTTGCTAAAGATAGTACTTTAGGCAATTTCTCTGACCTGGAATTTACAGTAGATGGCACAGCTGCCAATTGGTCCTTTTACGATAAAAATCCCGATATCGCCCTCATCCAACTCAATAAGCCCCTGGCACCTGGTGAAAAAATACAGATTAGTACGCCATTAAAACTCAAAATTCCGGCCTCCTTTTCTCGCCTTGGTCATGTCGGCGAGTCCTACCAAATGACCCAATGGTACCCCAAACCCGCTGTGTACGATAAGGACGGCTGGCATCCTATGCCCTATTTGGATCTAGGGGAGTTTTACTCTGAATTTGGCGATTTTGATGTGACGATTACCTTACCTGATAATTATGTGGTTGCAGCAACGGGGGTTTTGCAAACAGAAAGTGAAAAAGCCTTTTTGGCCGAAAAAGTAAAGGCTTCTGCATCGATTGATACTTTATCAGAAGCAGATAATAAATTTCCGCCCTCTAGTAGCACCAATAAAACTATTCGCTATGTAGCGGAGAATGTCCATGATTTCGCCTGGTTTGCAGACAAGCGTTTTTATGTGCGTAAAAGTGAGGTCCAACTGGCTTCTGGTCGCAAGGTAGATACCTGGGCTTATTATACGAATGAGGAATCCAATCTTTGGGAAAAAGGTACTTTTTATGTTGATAGAGCTGTGGAGTTTTACTCCGAAAAAGTAGGGGAGTACCCCTATCCCCATGCTACAGCAGTACAAAGTGCGCTCAGTGCAGGGGGAGGAATGGAGTATCCAATGATTACGGTCATTGGTCTTTCGGGAAATGCTCAGGCATTAGATGCTGTGATTACCCACGAGGTGGGGCATAATTGGTTTTATGGGATTTTAGCTTTTGACGAACGCGACCATGCCTGGCTCGACGAAGGGATCAATTCCTATTACGATCATCGCTATACAGCTATCTATTACACCAAGAATATACCACTGGATATTCCTGGTATTATCACTAATGGCTCAGATGAAGATATCCTCAACCTGGCCTACTTATTTCAAGCTCGAAGGGCGAAGGACCAGGCCCCTAGCTTGACTTCTGATGATTTTGTCCCCATCAATTATTTTCTTAGTGCTTACGAAAAACCCGCTCGCATTTTCCGACACCTGGAAAAATACCTGGGTACGGCCGAGTTTGACCGAATCATGCAAGGCTTTTATGAGCGCTGGAAATTCAAACATCCCCAACCAGAAGACCTGGAAAGCTATTTGGAGAAGGAGAGTGGCAAAGACCTATCCTGGTTATTTGATGACCTCATTGGGTCGGATAAACAGCTCGATTATCAACTTAAGACTTGGTCCAACGATCCAGAGAATTATCAGTTGGAGGTGGTGAATAAAGGAGAAATTGCTGCTCCTTTTCCCATTGCTGCCATTAAAAATGAAACTGTTGTACACCTGCAATGGTACGAAGGTTTTTCAGGAAGCCAGACGCTGACTTTTCCCAAGGGCGATTACGATTGGCTGGTCATCGACCCAGAAAAAGATATTCTGGATATTGACCGAAGTAATAATAATTTACGCTTTTCAGGGATGTTGAAAAGATTGGAACCGCTGCGCTTTAAGTTCCTGTTGGGGATGGAGCACAGTCGAAAGACTTCCCTTTATTTTAGTCCTCTGGTGGCCTTTAATGGCAATGACAAGGTCATGCCAGGTTTGGTGCTTTACAATCGAACGATTCCCACTCGAAAATTGGAATTTGCCTTTGCACCCATGTTTGGAACCAAGAGTCAAACCCTAACTGGTTTAGGACATATTCACTATAATATTTATCCAGCGGCCAATACCCTTCAGCGCATTCGCCTTGGGCTCACGGCTCGTCGCTTTAGCCATGAGTTTAATGAAGGCTTTGATTATCACCTGACCTATAATCGCCTCAATCCTTTCCTAGAAATTGAGCTGGGTAAAAAGAAGGAGACCAGCAATTTTACCCAAAATATTCGATTGGACGGATTGTTTATTTCAGAAGAATCAGCAGAATTTACATCTGATACGATCGACGGTGTTCAGTACATTGGCAATAATACGACGAATCCTCGGCTGTTTCGTCTTCGCTATAGTGGCGAAATGCGCAGAGCGCTCAATCCCTTTAGCTATTTCATCCAGTTGGAGCAAATGGAGTTTGAAGGTGATTTTATTGATCAGGACTACCTGAAGCTCTCTTTTGAGTGGAAAAGTAGCTACACTTATGGAAGGGGGAGAAGTATTGATGTTCGCTTTTTCTTTGGTCGTTTTTTGAGTAATAGTCGGCAAAATGCTGGGGCGGTCGCTGATCGGGCGCTGGCAAGGGGAAGCTTTGCTTTGAGCTATCAGGGTTTTAATGACATGACCTATGATGAGCTTTTTCTGGATCGTTCGGAAAACGCTGGCTTGTTGTCCAGACAAGTGAGTATGCAAGAGGGGGGGATGAAATACGCCCTGACTTCTGTGAATAAAGGAACCATTGGCCACAGTAATCGACAAATTATTGCCATCAATCTAAAGGCGGACTTACCGCAGGATTTGCCCTTTAATCTACCTTTGAAACCCTATCTGGATCTAGGCTATTTTGACGATCAACAACCCATCAATTCGGACCGTACTTTTGAGGAGCAGCTATTGGTGAGTGGTGGAGTCATGTTGGAGTGGTTTAATGGGGCTTTGGGCATTTATTTTCCTATTGTCAATTCCAGTAATCTAAAAGACCAGTACAGTCGTTTTGAAGATGGAAATTATTTGCCTAGAATCACGTATAGTATTGATTTTCATAGGGCCAACCCCTGGCAAATCTTAGAGCGACTGCAATTTTAGACTTAGGCTAAGCCTCTGTATTGTTCATTTGATCAGCTTGATAAAAAAGTTTGGAGCAGTTGTCTCTGGTGAGCAATTGTTGGGCCATTTGCCAAATTTGTTCGCTCGTTACCTGTTCGTAGAGTTCGACCTCTTTGTTGATGATATCTGGGTCGCCAAGGAGTTCGAAAAAGGCGAGGTTAATAGCCTTATTGAGGATATTCGCCTCAGAAAAGATTAGGGTACTTTCGATTTTGTTTTTGAATTTCTGTAGCTCCTGTTTAGAGATGGGCTCTTTTTTAAGTAGTTCCAATTCTTCCCAAATGGCCGCTTCTGCCACTTCCAGACTTACCCCCTCTGCTGGGCGCCCCTCAATGATGAGTAATCCTGGGTCAATATTTCCTGTGATGTAGGAGTCGATATAGGTAAATAACTTGCGTTCTTTGAGCAGTTTTCTGTAGAGGCGAGAGGAATTGCCATTGCATAAGACATCAGAGATCAAATCCGTTGCGTAGTAGTCTGAGTGGATACGGGGAGGCGTATGGAATGCCAGGTAAAGGGCATCGACGGGGACCTTTGCTTTTCTGATGCGTTCTTGCAATTGCTGTTGCTGCGGCTCCTGAGGAATTTGACGTTCAGGGATACTACCCCTGGGAATTTCGCCAAACCACTTTTCTGATAGCTCGCGAATCTGTGCTTCCTTCACCTGTCCAGCCACAACCATAATGGCATTATTGGGTCGATAGTACTTATAAAAAAAGTCTTTGACATCCTCCATGGTGGCATCCTCCACATGTTTGGGGACTTTGCCAATGGTTGGCCAGCGATAGGGGTGAACCTTATAGGCCAAATCTGCCAGATGGTGCCAAACATCGCCATAGGGTTGGTTCAGACAGCTCTCTTTAAACTCTTCCACGACGACCTTTTGCTGCACCTCCAATGCCTTTTCGCTAAAGCTCAAACTCAGCATTCGATCGGATTCTAACCAAAATACCGTTTCCAGGTTCTCAGCGGGAACGATATCGTAGAAATTGGTTAAATCATTATTGGTAAACGCATTGCTGTCGCCACCAGCCAATTGGATGGGATTATCAAAATCTGGGATATGGAGCGAACCACTGAACATAAGGTGTTCAAAAAGATGAGCAAAGCCCGTTTTATCTGGTGATTCATCGCGAGCGCCAACATTATACAGAATGTTGACGGCCACCATAGGCGTACTGTCGTCCTCATGGACGAGGACCCGTAGGCCATTGGCGAGTTCAAATTTGCTAAATTCAATCAAAGGTAATGGAGCTATTGAAAGAATAAATTAAAAAGTGTGCCCTAATGGCTTGCAAAATTAGTCCATTTGTACAAATTATGCCATTGCATACACCATTTTTGCCATTTGCGGCATCTTTTACAACAAATGCCCTCTAGGATGGTTTCGGTACCCACTATTCCAAGGGCCTCATTTTCATCTATTTCGTCGGAAAACACAGTCAGAAAAGCTTAGCGCTTTTCCTGACCAGCTCGTGTATTATCCACTATCAAATGATATGCTTTATGTTAAGACCTGATATTTCTAGACTCAAAAAACACCGCGCCCGAAATTTACAGATCGGCTTTGTCATTACCCTCAGCTTCGTCATCATGGCCTTTAATTGGACGGTTTACAAAGTTCCTGAGCCTCCTATTGAGGTGGTCTATGTGGAGGAAGAAGACATTACGATCACCCCCGTCACCTATCAAAATCCGCCCAAACCACCTCCCCCAGTACTCGAACCTAGCCCAGAAATTATCCCTGATGATCCAGAATTTATCGAAGAGCCCCTACCCGAAAAAGTTGATGAGGTGATTGATATTCCCAAGGACAAAAAGGTAGTCAAAATCCCTCCTCGCCCAAAGGCGATTAATCAACCTGCTCCGCCACCTCCCATGCCCGACCTACCCAAAGAACCTGAGATAGAGGCCCCTGTCCTTTTTGTGGAAGAGATGCCTCGATTTCCCGGTTGTGAGGAACAGGGGCTGAGTAAAGATGAAAAAAGAGCCTGTGCTGAAAAGACCCTGATGGCTTTCATCTACAAAAATATCAAATATCCAGTGATGGCCAGAGAGACCAATACTGAAGGGACAGTCGTCGCCTCCTTTATCGTCGAAAAGGATGGTCGTATCACAGATTTAGAGATCGTCCGAGATATTGGTGCTGGCTGTGGGAGCGAGGTGATGCGTATTGTCAAGAAAATGCCAGATTGGATTCCAGGCAAGCGAAAACGAACGCGCACCTTACGCCCCTGCTGCATACCTGG